>JAQICP010000409.1 GCA_027858555.1 Vallitaleaceae bacterium | reverse complement strand
GGTAGTCACCAGTTTTTTACATTTATGTGGGCTAAAAAGAAGCGCATTTTCTTCACACATCAATTAACACTAGATATCTGGCAATATTATTATGGATGGGGCGGTAAGCTACTTAGTGTTTTAGAAGAAGTCTTACTACGACTCAGTCGTGGTACTGCTATTACGGTCTCTCCTTCCACTGAGAAGGATTTACTAGCCAGGGGATTTAAAGAAGTATATGTCTGCCAAGAAGGTAATGAAATTATTCTGACTCAGTTACCAGCTATTGCCATTAAGGATGAATACCTATTGTATGTGGGTAGGTTGTTACCTTATAAACGGGTTGAAGATGTGATCATGTTAGCGAAAGCACTTGATAGACATGTTAAAGTAATGGGGCGTGGACCAGCCAAATATATTAATAAACTAATTGAATTAGTTAAAGAAAATCATGTGGATTGTGAGTTTACTGGATATGTTTCGAAAGAAGATAAGATTGAAATAATGAAAAAAGCATACATGTTAGTGCTTCCTTCAATCCGAGAAGGCTGGGGTCTTGTAATAACAGAAAGTGCTAACCTTGGGACGCCTTCACTTGTTTATAATGTGAGTGTGGTGGTCGACGCCGTTAAAAATGGTGAAGCAGGTTTCATTGCAGACCAGATTAATTATCTATCTTTAGTTCAGAAAATCAAAAACATGACGCCAGAAAGTTATGCAGAAATCAGAGAGAATGCTTTTAATTACTCTTTAGAATTCACTTGGGAACAAACTGCTAATCAGTTTAGTGATACGGTTAATGGTATTATTGAAAATCGATCTAAAATCTAAAGATCAAGCAATAGAAAAAGGTTGTTTCTTTTAAGAAACAACCATTTTAGTTAACTATTGTAATTAAAATAATATTGTTATTTAGCATAATATAATGTTTCGATTTTAGCTCTAGCTTCCTTACCAAAGTTCTCTGCAACAAAAGGTTTGTCTATCATCTTATTCATAGCGGAGGTAAGTTTAGCCACATTATCAAATGGTACGAGTAAACCTTGTTTTGTGTTTTCAATCAAGGCCTTAGCGCCATCAACATCGGTTGAAACAATAGGTTTGGCTGAAGCCATCGCTTCTTCTAAAATGCGTGGTGGGATACCTTCTTTTCTTGATGTCGCTACAAGTAAGTTAGAAGTAGCCAGTAAAACATTAACATCATCTCTATAGCCAATCATCATGATAGAATCACTTAAACCAAGTTCCTTGATCTTTCTTTCTATCTCGAATTGTAAGGAACCATCGCCTGCGATAATACATTTTACATTCGGATGTGCTTTTAAAGTCTCAGCCATTCCTTCAATGAAGAACTTATGACCTTTATTGCCTTCAAGTCGTGCTATCATACTAATTAGATAGGCATTACCGATGCCAAGTTCTTCTCTTAAAGCAGTTTTAACTTCATCGGTTATGGCTAGATTCTCAGCATCAAATACTTCTAAGTCAAGCTCTAGTGTAGTTGAGCCTACTTGGGTATTAGCCAGTGTATTTTTTATGTTGGTTGACATCTGGGACAAATCTTTAGCTAAACCACTAATATCACCTATCGCAGTTGTTTGAATGCTAGCAGCTTCAGCAATTTCTTGTGAACCTCTAGCGATTTGTGAAGCTGCATCAGCAGATTGGTCTATTTCAACTACGATTGTTGCAATATTGGTTGTTATAACCTTGAACATAGAGGTTGTTTCAGTCAGTACCTGACTTCCAGCTTCTATTTCTTTATTATTATTATTGCTAATTTTTACTGTTTTAGTTGTTTCTTCTGCAACAGTTGAAATAAGACCGCTGATATCATCCAATGATTTTTGGGTATTACCTGCAAGTTTTCTGACTTCATCTGCAACAACTGCAAATCCTTTACCGGCATCACCAGCCCTTGCGGCCTCAATAGCAGCATTAAGTGCTAGTAAGTTAGTTTGTTTTGCAATGCCTGCGATAACCTTTATAATACCTTCCATTTGTTTTGCTGCTGTATTTAAAGAATCGATACTATCTGTGGTTTTTCTTGAGTCTTCCGTTATAGCAGTCATCTTATCAACTAAGTTACCTAATTTATCCATCCCATCTTGGGATAAATCATTGATTTCGCGAGCTCCCTTTGAAATCTCATCAATACTATCATTAAGATGCATGGTTGTTGAAGTGAGTTCTTCTAAAGTAGCAGAAAGTTCATGCATGACTTTAGAGGTTTTTGTGGAAATATCCTCTAGTTGTCGACTAGTATCCGAAGATTCTTCCGACATGCCATCTACTTCTTTTATAAAGGAACTGATTTTTTCTAAAACATAGTTGAAGCTAGTAGCGATTTTAGCTAATTGATGATTATCAACATTAGCTATCTGACCACCAAGACCACCATTTGTTACTAATTCAATAGAGTTGGCAAGCTCTTCTATGTACTTTTCTAGTTCATGATTGTTCTCAATCTCAACAACTTCGTCCAGTGTAGGTTCTAACTCTGAGAGTACAAACTTCCATAAAACGTAGAATAAAAGTGCCATTAATGCGAACTTGAAAAAGATATGAAGACCTGTAAAGCCAACGATAAAACTGATTGATACCAGTACAATTATAGCGACAGGTTTTCTTGAACGAATACCGTCAGCTATTTTTTCGAATAGATTCTTGTCACTTATCATGATAACCACCCCGTTTATTATTATAGCGTAATATACTTACTTTCATAGTATAACAAAATTTGGTGGATTTGCATAGATTATTATATGGCATGTGGGATTAGTTGCGAGAATCGCCTATGAAAAACACCAACTCCTTGTATATAAGTACATTTTCTAAAAGAAAACAGAGTTGGTGTTTGATATTATATATAGTGG
>JAQICP010000319.1 GCA_027858555.1 Vallitaleaceae bacterium | reverse complement strand
AAACGCATAGCTGAGGTACACTTTGTTCAGCAGTAGGAAAGTTCTCATTAAAAGATTAGAACTTTCCATTAGAACAATTCCCTTCGGGAAACGCATAGCTGAGGTACACTTTGTTCTTGGGAAATTTATCCTGAAACGTTTATCCAGAAGTATTTACCATGAAAGTTAATATAGACAGTTGAAAGGAGTTAATATGCAAGAAAAATTGAAAAAAATCAGTGACGATGTATTGTTGCAAATTGAAAAAGTAACAGACTTGAAAGCGTTAGAACAAGTTAGAGTTGCAATTTTGGGTAAAAAAGGTGAGTTAACTGCTGTGCTTAGAGGTATGAAAGATTTATCTAGTGAGGAAAGACCCCTTATTGGTAAATTGGCAAATGAGGTCAGAGAAACCATCGAGAATAGACTTGATGAAGCAAAGAAGACATTGTCAGGTAAGATGAGAGAACACCAATTACAAAATGAAACCATTGATGTGACTATGCCAGCTAAAAAAATCGAACTTGGACATCGTCATCCAATGTCAATTGTACTTGATGATCTAAAGGATATCTTTATCGGGATGGGGTACTCAATTGCAGAAGGACCTGAGATTGAAAGTAATTATTATAACTTTGAAGCACTCAATCTACCTGAGAATCATGCAGCAAGAGATGAACAAGATACATTTTACATTAATTCTGAGATGATGCTTCGAACAGCAACTTCACCCGTACAAGTAAGGGTTATGGAAAAACATACACTGCCAATTCGAATGATTATGCCAGGCCGTGTTTATCGTTCTGATGAAGTAGATGCAACACATTCACCGGTATTTAATCAGATAGAAGGTTTGGTTATAGATGAAAATATTACTATGGCAGATCTGAAAGGTGCTTTAGCTGAATTTGCAAAAACCCTATATGGTGATGCGGTTGAGGTTAAGTTTAGACCTCATTATTTTCCTTTTACAGAACCAAGTGCAGAAGTTGATGTAACTTGCGTTATGTGTGGTGGTAAGGGTTGTAAGATATGTAAAGGATCTGGTTGGATCGAGATTTTAGGCTGTGGTATGGTACATCCGAAAGTGCTTGAAATGTCAGGTATTGATTCTAAAAAATATAGTGGATTTGCTTTTGGCATGGGCCTTGAGCGATTGACAATGCTCAGATATAGTATTGAGGATTTGCGTCTTTTCTATGAAAATGATGTCAGATTCTTAAAACAATTTTAGGATAGGAGGAAAAAATATGCAAATACCAATGAAATGGTTAAAAGAGTATGTTGATATCGATATCGATATTAATGAATTTTGCGATAAAATGACAATGTCGGGTACTAAGGTTGAGACTGTAGAATATCTTGGTGAAGATGTGCAAAATGTTGTGGTCGGTAGGATACTCGCGATTGAAAAACATGCATATGCTGACAAGTTAGTCGTGACAAAAGTAGATGTTGGAGAAGAAGTCATCCAAATTGTTACAGGTGCAGATAATATAAAAGTGGATGATTATGTACCAATTGCATTAATTGGGGCTATGCTACCTGGTGATGTTAAAATCAAAAGCGGTAAACTTAGAGGTGTTGAATCAAATGGCATGATGTGTTCGGTTGAGGAATTAGGGTTTTCACCAGAAGATTTTGAAGATGCACCTGAACATGGTATTTATATCTTTCCAAAGGCTATGGAATTGGGCATAAGTGTTAAGCCTTATTTTGGTCTAGATGATGCTGTTGTTGAATATGAGGTTACCTCTAATAGGCCTGATTGCTTCAGTATTCTTGGGATTGCAAGAGAAGTGGCGGCAACCCTTAAGAAACCTTTGAAATACCCTGATATGACCTTTTCAGCAGAAGCTGCAGGCAACCTGTCTGAGTACGCTTCAGTGGAGATAGAAGATCCAAAGCTATGTGCCAGATATATGGGTCGTATTATCAATAATGTCAAAATCGAACCATCACCAAGATGGATGCAAAGAAAGCTAATAAAAGCAGGTCTTAGACCGATTAATAATATCGTTGATATAACAAATTACATCATGTTAGAAATGGGTCAACCAATGCATGCCTTTGATGTTGAGACATTAGAGGACAAGAAGATTATTGTTAGAAATGCTAGAGAAGGCGAAGAGCTCCTATCTCTCGATGGTGAAAGCCGTAAACTGTATCCTTCTAACTTGGTTATAGCAGATGGTAAGAAACCAATAGCTATCGCTGGTATCATCGGCGGTGAGAATACCAAGATTACCGATAAAACAACAGCTATTCTTTTTGAATCAGCTAATTTCGATGGCACAAGTGTCAGACATTCCACAAAGAAATTAGGACTTCGAACAGATGCAGCAGCGAAATACGTGAAATATTTGGATCCGAACAATGTTGAAATTGCCATGAATCGAGCTTGTCATTTAATTGAACTTTTAGGTGCTGGACACATACTGAATGGTTCATTAGATGAGTACCCTCAAAAGAGAGAAAAGAATATCATTGAATATAAGGTGAAAAATATTAATCGGTTACTTGGAATTGAAGTAACTGAAGATGAGATGGTATCTACTTTCAGGCGTTTAGAGTGCGAAGTGGACGGGGTTAAGAAGATAGTTATTGCACCCACATATAGACCGGACCTAGTGATTGAAGCCGATCTTGCTGAAGAAGTTGCCAGATTCTATGGTTACGATATCATACCAACGACTTTAGCTACAGGCACACCGACCATAGGTCAGAAGAATGCAAAGCAAAAAATCGAAGATATGTCTAAGGTTGTGCTTGAAAGTTGCGGTATCAGTGAAGCACTCATTTATTCATTTGAGAGTCCAAAAGTTTTTGATAAACTATTGATACCAGAAGGACATCCCCTAAGAGCAAGTATTGAAATAATCAATCCACTTGGGGAAGATTTTTCAATAATGAGAACACAGAGCGTGAATAGCATGCTAAGTGTACTTGCAACAAACTACAGTTATCGTAATGAAGCGGTTAAACTCTATGAGCTTGGTAAAATATACACCCCAAAATCCTTGCCACTCACCGAGTTGCCTGATGAGGACTGGAAGATTACAATCGGTATGTATGGTGATGTTGATTTCTTTGATATGAAGGGTGCTGTTGAAACCTTGATTGAACATTTTAATTTCTTAGATAAGATTTCATATACGATTGATTTAGATGCCCCATTCCTCCATCCAGGTCGAAAAGCAGAGATATTAATCAATGAAAGCACATCCATGGGTTACATTGGAGAAGTGCATCCCACAGTACTAGAAAACTATGATATTGAACAGCGGGCTTACATTGCGGTACTAGATTTAGCGCAGATTGTTAAACATACTAATATGTTACATGATTATAATAGTGTACCAAGATACCCAGCTGTTAACCGTGATATAGCTTTTCTTGTGAAAGATGACATTATGGTACAAGATATTCAAAAAGTCTTTAAACAGCGAGTTGGTA
>JAQICP010000315.1 GCA_027858555.1 Vallitaleaceae bacterium | reverse complement strand
CACTATGTACACACTTTATTAGAAGAACATACATAAAGAATACAATAGACACATAAAAAACACACTTCAATGATATATTGATAACAATTGACTGATTATTGCCAGAATTTTTGGGCATTACGTCACCAAAATATACATTTTAGAATATCATTATGAGGAGGAGTATATGTCAGATGTATTATCGGTAGATAACAAGACAATCTCTAATGAGATGAAGGATAAGATTAAGTATCTTATTTTCCAATTAGGGGAAGAATCGTATGGCTTGCAGATATCTCATGTTAATGAGATTATTGGGGTTCAGAATATTACAGAAGTTCCAGAGCAACCTGATTACATCAAAGGAATCATCAATCTTAGGGGGAAGATTATTCCGGTCATGGATATCAGGATTCGATTCAAGAAAGAAATCAGAGCATACGATGCAAGAACTTGCATCATAGTCGTTAACATTGAAGAGGTTTTAGTCGGTCTGATTATTGACCGTGTTGTAGAAGTTAGTGATATACAAGTTTCTAATATTTCACCACCACCCAAAATAAATAAGGATTTTAGGAATCGCTACATCGAAGGTATCGGAAAACTTGATACGGGTGTTAGCATACTACTGGATTGTTCGAAATTATTACTTGATACTGAAATCAACGAAATTAGTGAAATTGGTAACTCAAATATCATAGAGAAGTAGTGGAGGGGAAAGATGAAAAGATTGAAATTAAGAGGCAAGTTTATACTATCAATAGGATTGACAGGTTTACTAGTAGTGGGGAGTCTGGTTTTTTCCATATTGAAATTCACGGCCATTAAGAATGATTTTGCAGGGATTGACGCTACACTTGATGATAGGCTACAAAGTGCCATTTTATTAATGTTTATTCTATTTGCAGTTACTATTCTAGTAGCGGTTGTACTCAACATAGCAGTTTCCACAAAAGTAGTGAAAGGTATCACACAACTAAGTAATGCAGCGGGTAAGCTAGCGGTAGGTGATATTGACATTCAATTGAACACCACTGGATCTGACGAAATTGCCGAGCTTAGCAGTGCTTTTCTAAAAATAGCAGAAGGTACTAAGCAACAAATTATTGTTACTGAAATGATTGTTGCAGGCAATATGGATGTTGAAATTCCTATAAGATCTGACAACGATGTTTTGAATATCAAATTGCAGCAAATGAGTGAAACTATTGGGGCCATACTATCAGAAGTCGATGTGCTAGTTGATGATATTACAATTGGTCAATTAGGTAAACGTACTGATGTGACCAGTTATGAGGGTGGTTGGAGAGATTTCGTACTGAATGTTAATCGTTTGATGGATACCATCACGGGATTTTTTGATAAAATGCCAATACTTATGATGTTTGCAGATAAAGACTACAAAGTTACATATATGAATAAAACAGCTACAGATATTCTGAGAGAAACAAAAGATTCTGTTATTGATAAAAAGTGCTACAACTTATTTTGTACAGATCATTGTCAGAGTGACAATTGTGCTTGTTCTAGGGCGATGGCACAAGAAAAAATGGTTAATGATGAAACTGTGGCTCACTTAGGTGTAGGTAATGTGGATATCAACTATTCAGGTTTACCTCTCTATAATACAAAAGGTGAAATTCAAGGTTTCTTTGAAGTCGTATTAGATCAGACTGCCATTAAAACAGCTGAACGCAAAGCGACTAAATTAACTAATTATCAGAACAATGAAGTTGAAAAACTGAAAGTTGAACTTGAGAACTTAGCACAGGGCATGCTTGATATGAAAGCAAAGACCGAACCAAGTGATGATGATACGAATGAAATCGCAGGTGTATTTAATATTATTTACGGTAGTTTAGATGAAAGCATTGGCAGTATCAAAAGTTATATCAATGAAATGTCAGATATACTTAGTGAAATGTCCGATGGTAATTTGCAAAAAACAATTGCCCGAGAATATAAAGGTGATTTTACACAAATAAAAGATGCGATTAATATGATCGTAGATTCATTGAATAGGGTGTTAGGAGATATTAGCGATGCATCAGAACAGGTTTCACTAGGATCCAAACAAGTAGCTGATTCTGCTCAGGCATTATCACGAGGCGCATCTGATCAAGCTAGTTCGGTTGAAGAAATAACAAGTGCCATGACTGAGATAGCTGAACAAACCACACAAAATGCTGATAATGCCGGGAAGGCTAATTCAATATCATTAGTTGCAAAAGAAGATGCTATAAGAGGCAATCAACAGATGCAAGAAACTTTGGCAGCGATGACAGCAATCAATAATTCTTCTGCCAATATATCAAAAATTATAAAGGTGATTGATGAGATTGCATTCCAAACCAACATCCTGGCACTTAACGCAGCAGTGGAAGCGGCAAGAGCAGGGGAACATGGTAATGGGTTTGCAGTAGTTGCTGAAGAAGTCAGAAATCTTGCGGCAAGATCAGCTAATGCAGCTAAAGAACCAACAGGTTTAATCGAGAGTTCTATCCAGAAAGCACAAGATGGAACGGCCATAGCCAACGACACAGCAGAAGCTTTGAATAAGATTGTATCAGGTGTCACTGAGTCCGCTGTAATAGTAGACGATATTGCTAAAGCATCTAGAGAACAAGCAATCGCGATACACCAGATTAACGAAGGTATTGAACAGATATCACGCGTCACTCAGATGAATACAGCAACAGCTGAAGAAAGTGCTTCTGCCAGTGAAGAATTGCTTAGCCAATCGGAATTAACGCAGGAAATGGTTTCTCAGTTTGATCTTAAACGTGCTGTGGAAAGAAAGGTGTCAACGTATAATAATCTCAAGAAGAAAGCTAGAAGGACACCGATTAGGTTGGAAGATGAGGATATGAGTGATGATTTTATTAATTTGGATTCTAAAGAGTTCGGTAAATTTTAATAAAAGTTGCATTAGTGTTTGTTACACTGTCGTATGATTTGATAAGGGATATCCTCTATTTGGGATTGCTTATCCGCCGCTCCAAGAAGAAAAGCTTGCTTTGGCATACCATATACTACGCTGGTTGATTCGTCTTGAGTAATGGTATAAGCACCCTGATCGTGCAACAGTTTCATACCGAGAGCGCCATCATTACCCATGCCGGTTAATATGACAGCTAAGGCATTTGAGCCAAAAAGGGATGCAGCTGATTCGAATAGGACATCAACAGATGGCATATGGCCGTTAACTTTATCGCTTTTAAAGCACTTGATTACGTATTGGTTCTCGTTTTTTATAATTTTAATATGATGATCACCTGGAGCAACATAGCCATAACCAGATTGAAGAATATCACCAGACTCAGATTCTTTTATGGTTAATTTAGAATTGCGGGACAGACGCTCAGCATACATTTTAGTGAATACTGGTGGCATATGTTGCACAATTAATAGTGGTGGTAAATCTCTAGGTAGTTTTGAGGTGACTTTTTCAGTTGCTTCAGTACCACCAGTGGAAGCGCCTAGGACAATGATATCAACAGAACTTTTTTTAGTAGATGTAATGCTCGAAGATTTTGATGGAATTTTGCCAGTTACATCATTGGTAGCGTAACCGATAGTAGAACTTGGATTACTGTTTGCAGATAGGCTGGTTGTGTCTATATTGTTACTATGTTTTTCGATTGGTGGTCTTATGGTAACACAGGCAGTACTAGCTATTTTAATTTTGCCAATCAGCTCATTGATAAAATCATCAAGAGAAGCTGATGATGCAATATTGGATTTGACTACAAAATCTACGGCCCCATAGACAAGGGCTTCGAATACTTTGCTATCAACAGCACTGACCATTATTGTAGGCAGTGGGTATTGTGCCATTAAACGCTTTAAGAATTCGATACCATTCATTTTAGGCATCTCAATATCCAAGGTCATCACATCGGGTCTATATTTGATAATCTGATCACGTGCTTCATAGGGATCAGATGCAATGGCTACAACTTCGATATGTGGGTCTTTTGAGATGCCATCCACAATTGTTCTTCTGAATAATAGGGAATCATCTACTACAAGCACTTTGATTTTAGTCATGAGAACCTCCAGGTTTTCTATAGACAGCAGGTTTTATATAATCAAATGGCACAACGTTCCGATCAACAAATTCAGAGTGACCAATAAGAAGATAGCCACCAGGTTCGAGATGATGATAGAAATGATTAATGATTTTATTCTTGGTTTCTGCATCAAAATAGATCATCACATTACGGCAGAATATAACATGGAATTTTTTTTTGAAAGGGTAAGTGGCGTTCATTAGATTGAATTTACGGAATGTTATTTCTTCTTTAATAGCCCGACTTATGGCGTAAGCATTACCACTACGCGTAAAATATTTTTGGAGCCAATCATAAGGAACGTCCTTAACTTCTTCTTTTGAATAGATACCGGTTATGGCTTTATGAAGCGCCTTTTCGGATATATCAGTTGCAAGCATTTGGCGGTTCCAGTTACTGAAATGATGATTCCCTTGATCTATATATTCAGAGACAATCATAGCTATGGTATAAGGTTCTTGACCAGATGAGCAACCAGCACTCCATATACGCAGGTCTTTTTCGTATTTATAAGCTTCAAATAATTGAGGGAGAAGCACTTTTTTTAGAAATTCAAAGTGTTCTACTTCTCTCAAAAAATAGGTATGGTTAGTCGTTAGGAGATTCAGAAGCGTTGTCGCTTCTTTGCCAGATTTATCATTAACAATACAGTCGAAGTAAGCGTTATAATTAAGAAATGAACGCTGATTCATAGTTTTCTGCAATCGTGTTTCAATTAGTGTTCGTTTTTTATCAGTCAGATTAATGCCGAAGTTAGCTTTCATGAATTGGCTGATACGATTGAATTCTTGTGTTGTTAATTTGATAGGATCACCCCATAACGATATATTCACACAGTAAAGATATATTATATCATAAATACCCAAATAATCAATCATTATATACGGAATATTCAATATATAATATATATATAATTAAATAAACATATAATAAAATGAAATATACGAAATAGTGCGAATAGTATAGTAATCGGGAGGTATTGTATGAGTTATGAAATGGAACCGATGATGGAGATGTTCATATATGAAACAAACCAGATATTGGATAATGTTGAGAAGATTGTCATTGAAGTTGAAGACATCGGTGAGTATACGGGTGACACCATTAATGAAGTGTTTAGAGGGATGCACACCATAAAAGGCGCAGCGGGCATGATGATGTTTGATAGCATGGCAAAGATATCTCACGCTCTCGAGGATTTATTTGATTTGCTT
>JAQICP010000233.1 GCA_027858555.1 Vallitaleaceae bacterium | reverse complement strand
GAAATAATATACATAATCTGAATTTTTTCCGTTGTACATTTGTAAGCTTTTAAAAGAAGAAAACATATGAGTGAAGAGAAAAGAAAAGTGCATTTTATAGCGATAGGTGGTGCAGCGATGCATAATCTGGCTTTAGCTTTGAGTTGCAAAGATGGTTATGAAATTACAGGTTCAGATGATGAGGTTTTCGAACCATCCGGTAGTCGTTTTGAGAAAGCGGGATTGTTACCGAAAGAGTTTGGCTGGTTCCCTGAAAAAATACACAAAGGACTAGAAGCTGTTATTTTGGGGATGCATGCTCGTGAAGATAATCCTGAATTATTGAAAGCAAAGAAATTAGGTGTGAGGGTATATTCTTTTCCAGAGTACTTATATGAGCAAACGCAACATAAAACACGTGTAGTTATTGGTGGTAGTCATTGTAAAACAAGTACCACTGCTATGATTCTGTATGTGTTGAAGCAGTTAAAAATGGACTTTGATTATATGGTAGGGGCCCAGATTGATGGCTTTGAAAATATGGTGGGTCTTTCGGATGATTCAAGGATTGCTGTTTTTGAAGGAGATGAATACTTAACATCGCCCCTCGACTTACGACCAAAGTTTCACCTGTATCGACCGCATATTGCTTTACTTACAGGTATTTCCTGGGATCACATTAATGTGTTTCCAACTTTTGATAATTATGTAGAGCAGTTTCGTCTTTTCTCTAAAATGATAGAGAAAGAAGGGCGATTGGTTTACTATGCAGGAGATAAAGAACTGTGTGATATTGCATCTAAAGTGCGCGAAGATATTGTAGCGATGCCCTATGATACTCCTGAATACAAAGTGGTAGATGGCAAGACGACTATAACTTATAAGAAACAAGATATTCCATTGCAGATTTTTGGAGAACATAATTTGCAGAATCTAATGGGCGCATTTGGCGTTTGCGTACAACTAGGAATAAAAAAAGTAGAATTCTGGCGTATCATAGAAACATTCGGTGGAGCAGCCAACAGACTTGAGAAAGTAGCGGAAAATAATGCTGCTGTTGCCTATAAAGATTTTGCTCATTCACCTTCTAAGCTTAGGGCTACTGTGAAAGCTGTGAAAACACAGTTCCCTGATAGAGAGTTGGTGGCTTGCATGGAATTACATACCTTTAGCAGTTTAACAAAAGAATTTTTGCCAGAGTATAAAGACTCAATGGCTGAGGCTGATATAGCATATGTGTATTTTAATCCAGAGGTTATTGAGCACAAGAAATTAGATGCTATTGCTGAAGAACAAGTTGCAGAAGCATTTGGTGGTAAAAATGTGAAAGTATTTACCGATAGCGATAAACTGCAAGCAGAGCTAAGAAGTATCAGCTATAAAAATAAGAATCTATTGATGATGACATCGGGTAATTTTTCAGGTGTCAATTTGATGGAATTTGCGAAAGAATTATTGGATTAATGTGTTTTTGTTAGAGACGCACTAATAGTGCGTCTGTACATTTTAAATGGGTTATGGATAAAAAACAACAATTGTTAGATCTTAGATATTTGCGCATGGCTCAGATATGGGCTGAGAATTCGTATTGTCAGCGTCGCCAGGTAGGAGCTATTATAGTAAAAGATAAGATGATTATCTCTGATGGATATAATGGTACGCCTTCGGGTTTTGAGAATGATTGTGAAGATGATAATTATAAAACAAAACCTTATGTGTTGCATGCAGAATCAAATGCAATTACCAAGGTAGCAAGGTCAAGCAATAGTAGTAAAGGTGCTACTTTGTATGTTACCACTTCTCCTTGTATTGAATGTGCTAAGCTTATCATTCAGGCCGGTATATCTAGAGTAGTATATAGTCAGCAGTATCATATTATGGATGGTGTCGATTTGTTAAACCGTGCAAAAGTTGTAGTTGATTTTATCGAATTTAAAGAAAAAGATAATGAGTAATAAGTTTAAAATTTGGTTACCACTATTGTTTAGTGTTGCAATTGCAATAGGCATTTTTATTGGGAATATGTTGGCTGAGAGAGATAACTCAAATGCGAACAATGCCATCTTTAATACTTTCTTTACGGGTAGTTCTAAGTTGCAAACTGTCATTGACTTAATCGATTCGGAGTATGTAGAAGATATTAATACTGATTCTATTACAGAGGAGTTAATGCCTAAGATTCTTGCTAAATTAGATCCACACTCAGTATATATTCCAGCAAAGGATTTGCAAACAGCTAACGAAGGACTAGAAGGTAGCTTTAGTGGTATTGGCGTGCAGTTTAATATTCAAAATGATACGGTAATGGTGGTGGCTGTAATAAATGGTGGGCCATCAGAGAAATTAGGCATTTTAGCTGGAGATAGAATTGTAACAGTAGATGACTCGCTTTTTGTTGGAGATTCCATTACGAATGAAAAAGTAGTTAGGAGATTAAGAGGAGAAAAAGGTACAAAGGTTAAGTTGGGTATAAAAAGAAGAAGTGCTAAGAAACTGATATATTATACTGTCACAAGAAATGATGTGCCTGTTAAAAGTGTAGATGTTTCGTATATGTTGACACCAACTATTGGTTACGTTAAAGTAAGTAGTTTTGGAGCCGTAACTTTTGAAGAGTTTCAAGATGCTTTGGCGAAATTAAACCATTTGGGGGCCCAAAAATATGTGATAGATCTTAGAGGAAACTCTGGAGGGTTTTTAGATGCAGCTATCAATTTGGTGAATGAGTTTCTTGTAAAGGGGAGTTTGATTGTTTATACTAAAGGTAAAGCATATCCAAGAAAAGATGCCTATGCTAACGGTAAGGGTTCTTTCCAAGAGAGTCAGTTGGTGGTATTAATTGACGAGTGGTCGGCTTCTGCCAGTGAGATATTTGCTGGTGCTATGCAGGATAATGATAGAGCATTGATTATTGGTCGACGTTCATTTGGGAAGGGCTTGGTGCAACAACAAATTCCTTTTAATGATGGATCTGCTGTTCGTTTAACAATAGCACGTTATTATACTCCATCGGGTCGTTGTATACAGACACCATATAAAAAAGGTGATTCGGAGGCCTATGAGATGGATATTGTAAATCGTTATTTGCATGGAGAGATGAGCTCGAAAGACAGTATAAGGATGCCAGATTCTTTGAAATTCAAAACATTAATAAGAGGAAGAACGGTATATGGAAACGGGGGTATTGTGCCAGATGTTTTTGTTCCTAGAGATACCTTAGGTTATACGCCATACTATAACCGTGTGATGAATATGGGTCTTGCATATGAATTTGCGTTTCAATATGTAGACGACCATAGAGCTAAGTTGGAGAGATTTAAGGACTGGGAATTGTTGTTGAGCTATTTACAAGATCAAAACATTCTAGAAAAATTCGTTGAATTTTCTGAGGATAACGGAGTTAGAAGACGCAGTAGACATATCAATAAGTCTAAAATGCTACTACAGAAAATGCTGTTTGCCTACATTTCAAGAGATGTAATGGGCAATGATGCATTCTATCCTATCTTAAATGATGGCGATAATTGTGTTGATGCAGCTGTAGGTCAGTTGTCTAATAAAAGACTACTTAAATAGCTTTACTGTTTTGTAAGTGTTGATATAAACCGGACTCTTCTTTATTGAAGCTTTCAATATGGCGAGTAATTTTCTCCTTGTATATTTCTTTGATTGAAACTAAGATACCAGTTTCTTCTACATCTCCAAACTCATCGTTAAGTGATGTCCCAAATACTTTCATTGTAGATGAAAGTCCCATGTATGCATTTACAAGAGGAGGTATGTTTAAATCTAATCCTCTAAGAGTAGTATTTAGAATCTTATAGTCGCTCTTGTAGTCATTTTCCATGAGTACTTGACTTAGCTCGCTTTTAGAATGTTTCAATTTTAATCCATTAAAAGGAGTAACCATTTTATCTTTGTCTTCAAAATACTTGTCCAAGAAATATAAGATTAAGTCTCTGCCATAGATGCCAAAATCAGGATACATGGTCACCTTTCCAAAGAAATGTTCTGTATTTGGATAAGTCATTGTTATTGCACCTAGGCCATCCCAAAGATTATCTAGGGCAAACAATCCTTTTGCTCCTGCACTTGCAACTTGGTATTCAATTCGCACAAACGAACGACCTAATTCTATTGTGTAAGGAAGAAAGTCTTTAATGAATTTTTCTGTAAAGTGAAACATGTGAGCAGTAGAAAGAATAGGTTGTCCTTTTTCGTCTAGTTTTACGTCACCTCCATGGAAGAAGCGATACCCACCAATGATTTCTTCTGCATCTGGATTCCAAACAATCAATTGTTTGTAAGGATTTTTCATTGTGTCGCAATGGTCAAGGTCACAATCTAATCCAGTGCCGCCGCCGCCAGCTCTAAACGCAATTTCACGTAAGCGACCAATCTCACGCATAGTGTTTGGTGCTTCGTGGGCTGTGAAGATGTATATCTCGTTATTAGCTTTGTTAGTTTTTCTAAGGAATTTCTCAGAAGTAAGTTCGTTTTTTATCAACGATAACTCAACAGGTTCTATAGTGTTTTTCATAGTTTCTTATCTTGCTCTGTTGTCTTTATTTAGTTGGTATACAATGTCTTTTATGTGAGCTGCCCAAGCTTTATCTGATTTGCTTTTGTCAAAAGATTTCCATGATATTGGTTTGCCAACATAGGCTTTAAAAGTTTTGTTTTTTTGCTTGTACATCTCGTCAACCAAAAATAACATTTCGATGTTTGCTTTTATTTTAAGTATTTTTCTAATATTTGCCAATATATAGAAAAACCAAGAGTTTCTAGCTCCAAAATAAATGGGTACAATATCTCTTTCGTATTGTTTCGCTTTTGTTACGATGGTTTTTTTCCACTCTAAGTCGCGAATTCTTCCTTTTTGTAAACGAGAGACCAAACCTGCTGGGTATATTAATATCTGGTCTTCAGACTTAAAGGTTTCGTCAAATATTTCAGCTATCTTTTTTACTTGTCCCCCGTGTTTGTTTACTGGAATAAATACACTGTGTAATGGAGTGAGATGCATTAGCAGGTCGTTAGCCATAAATTTCACTTTGCCATCAAAAAATCTCCCTAAAAAATAACCCATTGCCATGCCGTCCATTCCGCCTAGTGGGTGGTTTGAAACAAATATGTGGCGTTTGTCTTTTGGGATATGATCCATCCCTTCAACTTTCAGAGTTACATTTAGGTATGTTAACGCTTTTTCAAGAAACTCTAAACCTTCTTCTTCAGGGTGGTTTATTAGAAATGAATTTAAATCATCCTGATGTGCTATTTTCTTTAGGAATCGTACTAATAGCCAAGATGGCTTCTCTTTTTTTGACTTCTCCTTAATCGCTTTTTCAACATCAACTAAGATTTGTTTCTTACTCATCGGGTAACTGTTTTTTTAGAAAGCTCAAAAGTAATAAAAATTTTCGAAAGGGGCTATTAGATATATTCTAAATATTCCCCAAAAGGAGATAGTAGGCAGTGAAAAAATGGTGCTTTAGTATGCGTTTGTAAATATTTCACCACTTTCCACCCCTCTTACTTGGTATTTGTTATATCTATTTGATTAGAAGTAGTATGCTGTTGATATCTTCTTTTTTGATTGTTGATAACTTGTTATTAGTTTGTTTAGAAGCTGTTCAATTATGTTCTATTTTTGTTTGAAAATATTTTTGTGGGTGAAAGTGGTGTTTTTGATTATAATGCGTACTTTTACAACATCACAAAAATTAATTTAGCTATGTCGACATTTATAGGAAATATTGAAGCAAAAGTAGATGTTAAGGGACGCGTATTTATTCCAGCATCTTACAGGAAGTTGTTGTCCTTTCCGGAACGAAGTGTAGTTGTTATGCGCAAAGACCCAGACAATAATTGTTTGGTTATTTACCCGGTAAATGTTTGGGAGCAAAAGCTAAATGAACTGAAATCGACCTTGGATGAGTGGAACGAACAAGATCAGCTGATATTGATGCAGTTTGTATCAGATGCAGAATGGTTGGATGTTGATGCTCAGGGTCGTGTGTTAATACAAAAAAAATACTTGCAGCAAATTGGGGTCGAATCGGATGTGCTTTTTGTAGGAAGCATAGATCGTTTTTCTGTTTGGAGTAAATCTGTTTATGAAACGGCTAAACTACCATCTGCTGACTTTGCCCGTTTGTTGCGGGAAAAAATGTCTCGAAAATCTGAACCATTGAATGAGTGAATCCTACCATATACCCGCCTTACTAAAAGAAACAGTTGATGGTTTAAAAATAAACCAAGAGGGGATATATGTCGATGTAACTTTTGGAGGAGGAGGACACTCTAAAGAAATACTTACCCAGCTTGGAGTAAAAGGAAAATTGATTGCTTTTGACCAAGACGAAGATGCTTTGAAAAATATTATTGATGATAATCGATTTATTTTTGTGCAAAGCAACTTCAGTTTTCTAAAGAACTTCTTAAGATATCACGATGCAGTGCAAATTGATGGTTTGTTAGCAGACCTTGGTGTGTCATTTCATCATTTTGATGTGGCAGACAGAGGATTTTCATTTCGCTTTGATGGTGAATTGGATATGCGTATGAATACCAAGTCGGATCTTACTGCTGCGAAACTCTTAAATACGTATACGGAAGAGGATATTGCTACTGTTTTATTCTTGTATGGTGAGCTTCGAAATTCAAGAAAAATTGCGAAGAGAATATGTGAGAGACGAAAAGAAAATCCCATTCATAGGATAAATGACTTCTTAGATGTGTTGAAACCTTACTTTTCTCATGAGAGGGAAAAGAAAGATATGGCGCGCGTATTTCAAGCATTGCGTATTGAAGTAAATCAAGAAATGGAAACGCTCAAGTCTATGTTGGTTCAAGCAGTTGATTCACTTAAGCCGG
>JAQICP010000569.1 GCA_027858555.1 Vallitaleaceae bacterium | reverse complement strand
ATTTCGCAAGTAAACCATTCTATTATGAGATTCGTGTCCTTTGGTTCGCTTTCTTCCATAGCGTATCTCCTTAAATTAACTGTTCTTTAGTCCATTGCATACAATCATATTTTGAGGTTTCTTTTTGTTAACTATAAATTTATCTGTATAAATTGTTGTGAATTCTTCTTGCTTGGCCCAACTGCACATACCTTTAACCGCATATTTTGAATAATCAATCAATAGGTGCTTCTTGTTTGAACGTTCCATTGCCGCTCTTTTAATAGCTGCTAAGTCAAATTCAACTGCGTATATTTCTCCTAAATCAAAGTCATACCCACTAGCACTGAAAAAAGAATGGTCAAATCTAAATCTTTTTAACATATCAATTGTTATTGATCCATAGGTCATATCATATTTAGGGTTATACTCGCCACCTAAAATGTAAATCTCTCCTCGTGATGATTCTTTTATAATCTTAGTTAAAAAATAATGGCTATTCGTAACAATTTTAATCTTTTTCTGAACAAGCGTAGGAATCAGGTATGTGGGAGTTGTTCCTGAATCCACAAAAATACAATCACCATCTTTCACATTTTCAGAAGCATATCTACAAATGAGTTGTTTTTCAGTTACATGAATATGCTCCTTATCACCGACAGATATCTCCTTGAAACTAGTAAGCGTATCTGTCAAATTTTTACTAATTGCACCACCACGTTCTCTTTGGACTTTACCTTCTGTTTCTAAAATATTTAAGTCTCTTTGAATCGTTGAACTAGATACTTGTAATTCATCCGATAGACTTTGAATCGTAACGGATGGTTGCGTGCTTAATCTTTCAAGAATATATAGTAATCTTTCTTTTGCAAGCATTTTATCACCCCTGTAGATTATAACATTCACCAAACAGATTTTCAACCATTTTCTTTCATTTAACGTCATAACAAGTCATTTGCTGTCATTTTCAGTCATTCTATCAACCGTACTCGATTCCAATAGCTATAGTTACTATGGTTCTTATACAATCCTTACCATAGATTCACCATCCCCAATAACATTAACATCATTATTAATATAGATATCACAAGAAAAAAACCGCTGCATTTCTTTTTTAAGATCAAAGTAATCATCCCAATGAAACCCCATTACTGATAATACATATCTCCCCTCGTATACTGGACCTAGGATACCTATGCCTATCTTATCAATATCTTACTCAAAAACAGCTTCTCGCTCTTGAATATCTTTAATTGCATTGATAATCCTATTAAGCGCATCATTCTTTAATCCATCTACCGTTTCAATAATTATTGAGGGTATTATTTTACGAGATACCAAATCAACAAGTCCTTGATGTTATGCAAATAACTCGGACACAAAAAGCAAGACTAAATGTTGTAAATCTCATTGGTCTCACTCACTATCAATGATGATTTCATGGTTACTTTTTTGATTGCTCTTACATTCATTTTCAACTTATTGTGGTATTTTATACCCAAAGCTTCCATGTAATCGGTTTCGATTATACCAGCCTTCAATAAAATCAAATAACGCCTTCTTCGCTGTGTAATAATCTTGATAAGTTCTTAAGTTTACTTCTTCTCTTTTAAGAATTCCATGAAATGATTCTATTCTAGCATTATCATATGGACATCCTTTTTTACTATATGATTGGATCATATTATAATCCGTGGTTTTAGCAGTGAATAGATCACCCCTCTAATCTACATAAACAAAGACAAAAAAATAGAGATTAGCTTGTTAATCTCTACAAAAATGACTGCAGATGTTACAACCTATCAAATAGGCAACACCTTCAAACCCTTATTCTATATACGTTTCAGGATAAATATCGTCTCCACATGAGTGGAGTGCGCAAGCATCACAATCTCCCAACTAATTCAAATTTGCTAGTTAGCATCAGAAAAAGCACAAGTCCCACTGGGCTCATGCTTTGAATCAACAACTTGCAGTTTATAATACATACATTATCGCCCCTACAAATCTAAATACTCTTGTATTTCATCTAATGATTTTTGAGCACCAACTTTAGCTTTTCATAGCCTCGCCTCCAAGACTGCAGATGCTACTCATCCAATACACTATAAACAAAATTATGACATGCAGGCTAAACTGTTCGTTTTGCATAATGCATCAAAAAAACAATCTGAATAATTAGAAATATACAACTTGTAATAATAGCAAAGCCCGCTATAAAAAATTATCGCCTTTGGATATTGTGTTTCCTGAAAGTTTATATACACCATTATAAAACCAGGACCCATTTGTGTAGGTATAGTATTGTTTTTACGACCAATTAACTCTGGATCAGGGATATGCTTTATGACCTGTAATTCAAATTATACATAGCCATATAATCACCATGTGCCTCTATCATTTCATCACACATCTTGATAATATCATCTAACGATAATTCGGCCGACGTGTGTGGATCTAGCATGGCTGCTTGGTATATTTTTTGTTTATCCATAGTGGCTACTGCTTCAATTGTCAACAACTGAACGTTCACATTAGACATATTCAGCGCAGCTAGTTGGGTAGGTAGTGAACCCACATAACATGGATGAATACCAGTACCATTCACTAAGCAAGGCACTTCAACACAGGCATTATCTGGTAAGTTACTAATTAAGCCATTGTTAATCACATTGCCACCAATCTCATAAGGTTCATTCTTAATAATTGCTTCCATGATACGTGATGCATATTCCTGTGACCTTTTGTGACCAATATTACCATCAGCCATGATTTTCTCTTTTTGTATTGTCCATTCTTCTATTTGCTTAACACACCTTCTAGGATATTCATCAAGTGGAATGTTAAAATCATGGATCAAGTGTGGGTAATTTGATTTAATGTAATATGGATTATATTCTGCATTGTGTTCGCTTGATTCTGTACAATAGAAACCAAATTTATCAATATAATCATAACGTACCATATCATCGTGTTTTTCATTGGCATTTTTCTTTGCTGCTCTTTTTCTTATTTCAGGATATAAGTCATTGCCTTTTTGATCTCTTATCTCCAAGAGCCATCCCATATGGTTGATACCAGCAATCAGTTCTTTTCTACCTTCTAACTTGTCAGCCATATCAAGACCTTTTAATAAGTCTTCACTACACGTTTGAACACTGTGGCATAGCCCTACCGTCTTCACTTTTGTATGCCTTAGCATATAACCAGTTAGAATCCCCATTGGATTTGTATAATTAAGCAGCCATGCTTCTGGACATACTTCTTCAATATCATCTGCAAATTCCTTCATAATCGGGATTGTTCTTAAAGCTCTCATAATACCACCTATACCAAGGGTATCTCCGATTGTTTGCCTTAATCCGAATTTCTTAGGTATCTCAAAATCCGTTACTGTACAGGGCTCATAACCACCTACTTGAATAGCATTCACTACAAAGTCTGCATCTCTTAGGGCTTCTTTTCTATTTTCAATATTATGATATTTTTTAATTACTGCTTTGCCACTATTAATGTTGTTATTAATGGCACTAATTAAATTGTATGATTCTTCTAATCGGTCTTGATCAATATCATACAAACATATTTCACTATCTCTTAACACATCAGAACACATGCAGTCACCAAGGACATTCTTAGCAAATATAGTACTCCCAGCACCCAAAAAAGTTATTTTAATCATTGTCTACCTCCAAAAGTTTTGTTATCTATATCATAGACGGTATCCAATTATTGTACTATTCAATTTGTTGTCAAACATTGTCAATTTGTTGTTTTATTGTTATAATGAGTTATGAATCTAGAGCAAAATTTTTATCACGAACAAACTAAATATGGCCTAAATCTTGCATTCTGCGGAAGAGAAGTCTGTCAAAATGGTCATTCTTTCGGACCTGCTAGGCGTGTGCATTACCTGCTTCATTTCATATATGAAGGCTGTGGTTATTATCATGTTAATGGTCAGCGATATACACTATCTGAAGGTGATGCTTTTTTAATTATGCCTGGAGATGTCACATACTATCGAGCTGATTATGATCTACCTTGGTCTTATTGTTGGATAGCTCTTGAAGGTCCAGATGTATTGAAACTATTAGTACAATGCGGCCTTAATGCTCAACAACTTATCTACCACTCTAAGAGTCCTAGTCAAATAACTAGCCTTCTAAATAATATTGTAGATTGCGCTTTAACACCGAGCACACATTATTTAAGCCAACTTTCAAAGATATTTGAACTCTTTTCGGCTATGTCAGAAGGTATTAAACCATCATCTAAGATGAATAAGACCGTTATTAAAAATGCTAAAGAATTCATCGAATCCAACTATAGCTATAACATAAAAGTAATCGATATTGCAAAAGCTGTTAACTTAGAGAGAACTTATCTTTATCGTCTTTTTATAGATGAGCTTGGTCTTTCTCCAAAAAAATATCTAACAAACTACCGTTTAGAAGTTACAAAAGAGCTGTTAAGTACACAGATGTCCATGACAGAGATTGCTTACACTTGTGGTTTTATGAGTAGCTCTGGGTTCCACAAACATTTTAAAGCTCATTATAACTTGACGCCTACTGAATATAGAAAAAGTCTATAAGGCCACTTATTACTAATTAATGGAAAAGTTTTATAAGAGCTAGTAGATGATATTATCACCGTCTTTGTGCTTCTACAACAAATATCTAATCTCAACACAAATATACTGCTTGAAGTTTTATGAATACAACACATCTCAAAACACTTATAACATCAAAAATAATTTCAAGTTTTCAATCTTACTTCATACACAATTATCTTAATAAATAAGCCCTTTTACTCGGCAGAAACTTAATTCAATCATCCCGATAAATCTAAACAGTGCCTTCACAGGATCATGATTAAAAAACTTAAAGAAAACCACTCAAGCTCACATAGAACCTGGGTGGTTACATTTAACCCTAACTTTAGTTTGTAGGGATATTCGCATTATTTAAAACATGTTTCCAACAACAAAATATGTCGACTGAAGGTTAAAGACAGTTATTCTGCATACCAAAAATTTATTCTGCATCTTTACTACTAATAATATGCAGAATAAATTGTTATTAATGGTATCTCACTACAACTTTCAAAAAAGAGCAGAAATCTCTGCTCTTAACTCGTAATACTATTCAATTATTTATTATAAAGGTTTGTATCGTTTCTCCCCTCAATAATTAAAAACTTCATCACCCAATATACTTCTTATGTGAATTCTTAACATTTGTCTGGTTAACCATAGCATATCTCATAGTTGTATCTATCTGCTGATGACCTAGTAATTGTTGCACTTGCTCAATTGGCATGCCTTTATCAATTGCTCTTGTCGCCATCGTTCTTCTGAACTTATGTGGATATATTTTGTCAATCCCAAGTGTTCTTCCTAGCTCTCGGAGTCTTATTTCTACTCCATTGATTTTAAGCCTTCGGTATGGTTTATTTAAAGAAACAAATAGTGCTGGATTATGATCATTACGGTCTTTTAGGTAATCCTTTATATGAAGTTTAGATTTTGCATCAAAGTAGACTCTTCGTTCCTTATCACCTTTACCATAT
>JAQICP010000538.1 GCA_027858555.1 Vallitaleaceae bacterium | reverse complement strand
CAATAATGCACCCTTCTGATACTTCATCCTTTCGCATTACAACGACTAAATCTGTTCCACCTGCAAGTAAACAAGTGTCTCCAACATCCCTTCTTAACTGCAGTGCCTATTCCAAAGTTTTAGGTTGAAAAAATACGTTACTCAAAAAGTGCACCTCCTTTTTTAGACCCATGCCTTTCACTTTCTTCAATTGCAGCAAATACACTTTCTAAATCTGCTGGCAGATGCCTGATTCTTACGCCTAAGGCATTTTCTATTGCATTTATCACCGCAGGGGCAACTGTAGCAGAAGAGGATTCACCAACCCCTTTTACACCCAATGGGTTTATTCCAGGTTTTGCTTCAACGGGTATTGCGTGAAAATTATGAAAATCCAAAACAGTGGGTAGCATATAACGATCAAAGTTTAAAGTTTTAATATGGCCACTTTTTATTACTACTTCTTCAGTAAGTGCAAATCCCATTGCCATGGATACGCCACCTGCTATTTGCCCCTTTACTTCTGGTTCATTTAATATACGGCCAACATCATGAATGGCTACTAAATTAATAATTTCTACTTTCCCAGAAGTTAAGTCAATTTCAACTTCTGCACCACAGGCACCATAATTAAAGGAAGCATAGGTTTCTCCCCGATTTTTTTCAAAATCCCACCATACTGGCGGAAGTGACCACCAACCAGAGCCATAAACACTAGGTATTTCTTTATAGCATAAAGTGACTGCATCTTTGAAGCATATTAACCTGCTCTTATCTATTGTAAAGATGGTGTCATTTTCAAATAATAACTCTTCAGGTGCTACTCCCCAACTACGAGAAACAATCTTAGCTATTCTAAGCCTAACGTCTTGAGCCGCTATGACTGCAGCATTGCCCGAAGTAATTGTACCTCTTGATCCAACTGTTGCACCACTATCTGGTAGATATGCAGTATCTAATGGACTAATTTTGAGATTCTCGATGCTGACGCCTAACACTTCACTTACCATTTGCAACACGATATTGCTTCCACCTTGTCCCATTTCTGCAATACCGCTCAGCACGGCAATACTCCCGTCCTTTTCCACATGTATACTCACAGCTGCCGAATCAAGTGTTGTGACTCCCGCTCCATTGGCCTCACCACGGAATATGCAAGATATACCACGCCCTCTTACCTTACCCAGTGGTGGGATTATGGGCTTTTCATGAATTGGAAATACTTCCGCCAATTTATCAAGACATTCCATCAAATTAACACTCTCAAGTTTTTGACTTGTCGCTGTAATGGAACCCTCTCTGTATGCATTCCGTCGTCGAATTTCAAGTGGATCTATATTCAGTTCCCTCGCAAGTTCGTTTATCATAGATTCTGATGCAAAATCAACTTGTGGCGAACCAAATCCACGTACAGCGTCTGAATATACATTGTTTGTAAATGCACCCTTAATGGTTGTTGAGACATTCTCTACATTATAGGGACCTGTTGCCTCTACCGTCGCTCGCCATATCGTTGCACGACTCTTTGATATATACGCACCTACATCGACAAGCCCATTAATTTCCATTGCCGTAATACGACCATCTTTCATTGCACCTACTTTGTACTTAAGTTTAAACGGATGTCTTTTACTACCTTCAAGCAACACTTCTTCTCGACGCCACGTCATTTTACAGGGTCTTCCTGTCATCATTGCAACCAATGCCGCTCTAGAGGCAATTACGTTCATATCACAATCTTTGCCTCCAAAAGCTCCCCCAATAACAGGTTGAATAAGCCTTACACGATTTTCACTAAGTCCACATGCAGCAGCTACTGCTCTTTTAACATTAAACGGCCCTTTACCAGGACAGTAAACTAAAATACCATCTGATTCAGGAACCACAATTGCGCCATCTGGTTCAATAGCCGCATGCATGGCACGCTGCGTAGAATATTCTCTCTCAAGAATTATATCAGCTTCTTGAAATCCTACTTCGACGTCTCCTTTAACCGTTCTATGTGTTATTGCTAGATTTGACTCACTGTGTAATATGGGTGCGTCAGGTTCTAATGCTTTTTCAGGTGTAAATACAGCAGGCAATTCTTCATATCCTACTTTCACCAACTTGGCTGCCTTTGCTGCCAATGAACTGGTTGTTGCCGCAACAATGGCTACACCGTCGCCTACACATTTTACCACCTCACTTGCAAGGACAGGTTTATCATCGGGTAGATGATTTCTTCCAAGAATATCCTTTGCAGTGTATACACCTACAACACCTTTTAATTTCAGAACCTCAGAACTGTCAATATATAATATTTTTGCATGGGCATATGGGCTTCTGACCGTTTGAGCATAAAGCATTCCTGGAAATTTTAAGTCGTCAACATATTTTGCTTTGCCAGTTATTTTAGAATAGGCATCTTGTCTGTCATAAATCTTCCTATCAAGGGTTTTGTTTTCCATCATATGGTCTCCTTATTTTGATTTACTTTTCATCAAAAACAACTACATCATTGTAGTGTAGTCATAATACGGAGTGAACCCACCTGTATGTAAGAAAACAATCTTAGAGCCTTTTTCAATCTCACCATTTCTAATGAGACCTATAAGACCCGCCATTGCTTTTCCAGAATAGATCGGGTCGAGCATAATGCCTTCTGTTCTTGCCAACAGTTCTATTGCTTCTTTAAGTTCAATTGTCGGCTTGGAATAACCTTCTCCGAAAAATGCATCAAAGCATTTTACCTTTTCTCTATCTGGTGCCTTCATATCTAGAAAACTACTGATTTGATCTAAAGAATGATACATTGCAGGCAAACGCTTTTCGTTATTTTGAGATACATTAATGCCCAATAGAGAAATTGAGGCATTTGCCATTTCAAAACCGACCAGAAGACCTGTTTGCGTCCCACCTGTACCACTTGGACATACAACATAATCAAATGCCACATTGATTTCTTTAGCTTGACTTAATATTTCATCTGCACAAAGTATATAGCCACAGTTCCCAAGGGGGCATGAACCACCTCTCGCAAGTATATAGGCGCTTTTCCCGTTAGCCTCAAGTTCTTTTTTCATCTCTTGCGCTAATGCCATTTCAT
>JAQICP010000500.1 GCA_027858555.1 Vallitaleaceae bacterium | reverse complement strand
GGACCAAAGATTGTTGGTAAGAAGCTAAAAGGCACCCTATTCTCCATAAGAGCAGTACCTTTTGGTGGGTTTTGTAAGATGTTGGGCGAGGATGAATCTATTGAGGAAAAAGGATCGTTTTCTAGTCAATCTATATGGGTTCGTATGAAAGTGACCTTTGGAGGACCTTTATTTAATATTGTTTTAGCCTTTATTACAGTGATTATATATATTAGTATTATGGGTACAGGAACCACAACCATTGAACGTGTGATTGATGATAGTGCCGCATATGAAGCCGGTATTTTACCAGGCGATAAAATCACAAAAATAGGGAGTCATAGCATCATAGCTTATTCAGAGATTCCTCTTTATCTTAATGAAACGGGTAGCCAAACTATTGACATTGTAGTCAAAAGAGATGGTGAGTCTAAAACTTTATCCATTACACCAGCTTATACAAGTGAGTCAGACAGGTATTTCATAGGTGTCTCACCAAAAACGGTTAATAATAAAAATCCCTTTGAAGTCATTAAATACGGGGCTATCGAGATTGTATACACGGTTAAGTTGGTCTACTACTCACTAGGTATGTTAATTAGTGGGAGCATCAGTCCTTCTGAAATATCAGGACCGGTCGGTATCGTTAATATTGTTAGTACAACCTATAATCAGAGTTTAGAATATGGTATGTTATCAACGGTTTCGGTCATGTTATATTTTATGACGCTGCTGAGTGCGAACCTGGCAATTATGAATTTATTGCCGATTCCTGCTCTTGATGGTGGACGACTTGTTTTCCTAACCATTGAAGCAATTAGGAAAAAACCTATTGATCAAGAAAAAGAAGCCATGATTCATTTTATTGGATTTGTCCTTCTTATGGGACTAATGATACTGGTTTTATACAACGATATAGCTAAGCTACTATAGTTAGATCTATGGTAAGATAAAGGTGAACATTAAAGGTGAACATTAAAGGTGAACACTAAAGGTGAACATATGAAAAGATTGGACACGAGAAGTATTCAGATAAAGGATGTTACAATTGGCTCTAAGCATCCAATATTAATTCAATCGATGTGTAATACTAAAACTGAAGATATTGAAAGCACCGTTAAACAGATATTAGGGTTAGAGGCCGTAGGGTGTGATATCATACGGGTGAGTGTGCCAAGTAGGCAAGCAGCAGCTGCTATTAAAAGCATTAAGGCACAGATACACATACCAATAGTTGCGGATATACATTTTGATTATAGACTAGCCATAGCTTCAGTAGAAAATGGTGCTGACAAGATTAGAATCAATCCTGGCAATATTGGGTCTCGTGAGCGATTAAAGGCAGTAGTTGATGCCTGCGTGCTTCATCAGATTCCAATTAGGGTCGGTGTGAATAGTGGTTCGCTTGAAAAATATCTCCTTGAAAAGTATGGCTCACCAACTGCAGCAGCATTGGCAGAAAGTGCGCTTAATCAAGTCAGGCTCATTGAGAAATTGGGATATGAGAATCTAGTTGTCTCTATTAAAGCGTCTGATGTTACGAAGACTTTAAAAGCATATCAATTATTTTCTAAACAGAAGAATTATCCCCTACATATTGGTATCACAGAGGCTGGGACTGTCTTTGCAGGCAGTATCAAATCAGCCGTAGGACTCGGTATTTTATTGTCTGAAGGCATTGGAGATACCATAAGAGTTTCGCTGACTAGCGATCCAATAGAAGAAGTTAAAGTGGCTAAAGAAATATTGAAATCATTAGGACTTCGTAAAGATGGTATTGAATTCATATCTTGTCCTACTTGTGGGCGAACCAATATAGACTTGATCAGCTTGGCAAAAGCAGTCGAAGAACGCTGTGCACACATTAAAAAGCCTATTAAAGTTGCTGTTATGGGCTGTGCAGTTAACGGACCTGGAGAAGCCAGGGAAGCTGACATCGGTATTGCAGGTGGTGATGGCGAAGGCTTGATTTTCAAAAAAGGCAAGATTTTTAAAAAGGTGAAAGAAGCAGATTTATTAGAAGCACTCCTTGAAGAAATAAATGCGTTAGAATAACGAAGGTGATTATATGACAAAAGCTTTTTTTGAGGTTTTTAGTGAACTAAAACTAGATGAAGCATTATATGGCATCTTCAAGGATGCCCTTGTAGAGCGGATTTATATTGATTCAACTAACAATCATATGGTCATACATATGACACTATCTGAAATTGTTCATCCTACTCAGATCGAATTTGTAGAAAATGCTATAAAATCCTTTCTAAAAATGGCTGATGTGATTAAGGTGACAATAAAAGAATCCTATCAGTTAATTGACGATTTACCATTCGCCTCCCTATATCAATTTTATGTATCATCCCTTGGGTATTTGATTAAAAAAGAATACCCTCTTTGTGGTGTGAAGATATTAAAGGGATCACCTACAATTACAGAGCTCACAGTACGTTATGAATTATCTGATCAAATGTATCAGTATTTTATAGAGAAAAAGGTTGATGAAATCATTGAAGCAATCTATTTTGAAAAATTCGGCTTAAAGATTGAGGTTAAGATTGTAAAGGAACTTGGGCAAGAGATTGTTGAGCAATTTATTGAAAATAGGGCAAAAGAGCAAGAAGCCGTGATTAGAAGAATGACACTTGAGGATAAGATTGATATTAATCGTACATCGAAAAAGCCTAAAAAGAGTATTAAAAAATCGGACATTGATATTGGCCAATCTGATAATGTCTTAGTGGGTAAAAATCCAATTGTAGGGGATATTGTCTATATTAAGGATTTTGATGAATCCACCTCAGAGGTGATTATTGATGGCGTTTTAATCAATATTGATATAAGAGATATTAAAGATAAGAAATTGGTTATATTTGACTTATATGATACAACCTCTACGATTACATGTAAGTTTTTTATCAGTAATGATTTATATGATCGTAATATTAAGGAAAAGAAATTAAAAGCTGATGTTTGTGTGCGTTTAAAAGGCAAGATTCAGTTTGATACTTATAATAGTGAAAATGTTATTTTTGTTAAAAATCTGGAGCTGATTGAAGATTTCAGATCCAAAAAGCAAGATCTCGCAGATGTAAAAAGAGTAGAGCTACATGCACATACCCAGATGAGTGATATGGACGCAGTTGTTAGTGCCACCGATTTGGTTGAACAGGCATTGCAATATGGTCATAAGGCCATTGCCATAACTGATCATGGTGTGGTTCAAGCTTTTCCAGATGCATTTCATGCAGCCGAGGGGAAAGATATCAAGATCATATATGGTGTTGAAGGATATCTGGTTGATGATGAAAAACCAACCATTCGAGGAGATGTAGGCACTGATTTTGATGATATGTATGTTGTGTTTGATATTGAGACAACGGGTTTTCATCCTGGAAAGGATACAATGACAGAAATTGGTGCGGTTAAAATACATAATCGTGTCATTATTGATCGCTTTTCAACTTTTGTTAATCCGGAAAGGGATATTCCCTTGGAGGTACAAAAACTGACCGGTATAACCCCAGATATGGTAAGTGATGCACCACAGTTTGCCAGTGCCATTGCTGCGTTTATGGCATTTGTTGGTGATGCCATCATGGTAGCTCATAATGCAGATTTTGATATGGGATTTATTCACCATTTTGCTAATTTAAGTGATATTACGGTTAATAATACCTCGGTTGATACAGTTGAAATGGCAAGAACGTTATATCCTGATATGACTAATTATAAACTTAAAACACTAGCCAAGAATCTTGAAGTTAAATTGTCAAACCACCATAGAGCTGTTTATGATGCAGAGGCAACGGCGGAAGTCTTTTTGGTGATGATCAGTGAAATGAATAGCAAGAACATTCACAATCTCCAGAAATATTTGAATTATGAGCATGCTGGTCATAAGAGTGCTAAAAAGCTTAGACCGACTCATGTGATATTATTGGCTCAGAATTTAGTTGGCTTAAAGAATTTGTACAAACTAATTTCACTATCTCATATTGAACATTTTTATAATCTCAGACCTAGAATACCAAAGAGTATCCTGCGTAAAATGCGCGAGGGTATATTAGTTGGGTCCGCATGTGAAGCAGGGGAATTGTTTAGTGCATTTGAGGATCAGCGAGGACGAGAAGAAATAGAGCGTATTGCTAGTTTTTATGATTTCTATGAGATTCAACCACTTGGCAATAATGAATTTTTAGTGCGTGATAATGTCTTTGATTCTAAAGAAGGGATTATTCATATTAACAAGCAAATTATTGAGCTGGGCAAAGCTCATAATAAGTTAGTTGTAGCAACTGGAGATGTTCATTTTCTAAACCCAGAAGATGAGATTTATAGAAGGATATTAATGGGTGCAAAAGGGTTTAAAGATGCTGAGAATCAACCACCTCTTTATTATAGAACCACACAAGAGATGATGGATGAATTCTTTTATCTTGATAAAGAGACCGCTTTCGAAGTTGTGGTCGAAAATACTAATAAAATTGCTGATTTGATTGAAGCAATCGAGCCAGTTCCAAGGGAAAAATTTCCACCTGTAATTGAAGGGTCAGATGAAGAACTCAGATCCATATGCTATGAAAAAGCGCATCAATTATATGGCGACATTTTACCTGAAATTGTTGTCCTTAGACTTGAAAAAGAACTTAATTCCATTATAGATAACGGGTTTGCAGTGATGTATATAATTGCACAAAAATTAGTCTGGAAATCTAATGCGGATGGTTACTTGGTGGGATCTAGAGGATCAGTAGGTTCTTCTTTTGCAGCAACAATGGCTGGTATAACAGAAGTGAACCCACTGCCACCTCATTATATATGTGATGTTTGTCACTATGTGGATTTTGACTCTGATATTGTCATAGCACACTCAGGTAATTCTGGTTATGATATGCCTGATGCTAGTTGTCCCAGCTGTGGGAAACCACTTAGTAAAGAGGGTCATGATATTCCGTTTGAAACTTTTCTTGGATTTGATGGTGATAAAGAGCCGGACATTGATTTGAACTTTTCTGGCGAATATCAAAGCAAAGCTCATGATTATACTGAAGAATTATTCGGTAAGGGTCACGTGTACAGGGCAGGTACCATAGGCACCTTAGCTGAGAAGACTGCATTTGGTTTAGTGACAAAATATATGGAAGAACATGAACAAACAATTACAAAAGCTGAGAAGAATCAAATCATATCGGGATGTATCGGCGTTAGAAGAACAACGGGACAACATCCAGGTGGTATTATTGTTGTACCAAAAAATCAAGAAATATATTCTTTCACACCGATTCAAAGACCGGCAAACGATATGCATACAAGTATCATTACAACCCACTTTGACTATCATTCAATTGATCACAATTTATTGAAGTTGGACCTTTTAGGTCATGATGACCCTAGTATGATTAGGATGCTAGAAGATTTAACAGGCATAGATGCCCTTAAAATTCCTTTTGATGAGCCAAAGGTGATGTCTCTTTTTAATAGCACTGAGGCACTTCATCTAAATCCAAAGGACATAGATGGTTGCAAGCTAGGTTCACTGGGAATCCCCGAACTGGGCACTGATTTTGTTATGCAAATGTTAACGGATACAAAGCCGAAAACTTTTTCGGATCTAGCTAGAATATCAGGACTGTCGCACGGTACAGATGTATGGATTAATAATGCGCAGGCGTTAATAAAAGAAGGTAAAGCTACTATTTCAGAAGTTATATCAACAAGAGATGATATTATGACCTATCTAATCCATATGAAAATGGATAAAAAATTGGCCTTTAATATAATGGAAAGTGTTCGTAAGGGTAAAGGGCTTAAGTCTGAATGGGAAGACAGCATGTTAGACAATGAAGTGCCTGAATGGTATATATGGTCATGTAAGCAGATTAAGTATATGTTTCCAAAAGCACATGCAGTAGCTTACGTCATGATGGCTTTTCGTATCGCTTACTTTAAGGTCTATTATCCAGTAGCTTATTACACAGCCTTCTTCAGTATCAGAGCTTCGAATTTTGATTATGAAATCATGTGTCATGGCAAGGAACGACTTGATATGCATATTAGAGAATTCAAGGAAAGATTAAAGAGTAATCTACTTTCTAAAAAAGAACAGGATATGATAAAAGATATGCGAATTGTCCAAGAGATGTATGCTAGGGGATATGGGTTCAAAGATATTGATCTGTATACCGTGAAGGCTAATGCCTTTCAAATAGTTGATGATATGATTATGCCCGCGCTTAGTTCGATTCAGGGTTTGGGTGAAAAGGCTGCTGAAGCAATCGTACAAGTAAGACAAGACGGTAAATTTTTATCTGTTGAAGACTTAGCTAAAAGAGCAAAGGTTTCAAAAACGGTGATAGAAGTTATGAAAGAGAATAATATATTAAAAGGCATGCAAAATACCAATCAAATTGACTTGTTTGCATTACTTGATACGTAGAGGGGGTAGGCTTATGCTAAAGGTTAATATCTACACAGATGGCGCTTGTAGAGGGAATCCAGATGGTCCAGGTGGCTACGGCACCGTATTAGAATACACAGATGCCCAGGGGAAGGTTCATATTAAAGAAGCCAGTGCTGGGTATTATCAGACTACTAATAATCGAATGGAACTCTTAGCTGTTATAATCGGACTCGAGATGCTTAAAAAGCCATGTGAGGTGCGTGTGTATTC
>JAQICP010000494.1 GCA_027858555.1 Vallitaleaceae bacterium | reverse complement strand
GTTCATTAGAGTAACGTCGATGGTGTCAAAACTCTCAGCGCCATCAAATGTTAATGTAATTGGCCCAGCTTGTGAAGATTTTATTCCCACAGGAAGCATATATGGTAATTTACCAAATTGATTAATGTCTAAAGCAATTTCTTCAGCTAAGGTATATACTTCAGGTACATCTTCGAGTTGCGTGAATAATTTAAAAGCATCATCTTCATCGCAAGTGTTAGAGGTATTGTCTCTTAAGGCTACTGCTGTTGAACTTCTTTTTGTACCATTGTCAGCTTCTATATGCATTGTATTTGCAATTGGGCTAGCACTTCTTAGTTTTGTCGTTACATCAGTGATATAATGAGCAGATAAATCTACTGTTATAGTATCATCACTTAATCCTTCCACGAAGAACGCTTGCATAGGAGCTATACTTGTGTCAGATAAGTCTAAATCAGAAGATATATCTGTACCCGACATGAAGGTTGTAAATGTAGAACCGTTCCAGAATTTCACTTTATTGCTAATTATTCCTGAGTTATCAGCATAAAGAGCATTAAAGTCTAAATGACACATCATTGGATTACCTATTAAGTTTAATCCTGTTTTGATTCCAATTTTAGTGTCTACTAACTGGTCGTTTGAGTTTTCCATAGCAAAACGATAAGCAAGCGTGTCCACTTTTGGTAAAGCAATAGGATTATCAGTATATAAATACCCAGAATATGTACTATACATATAGGTTGCATCTCTTAAGGTATCTCCAAGTTCTCTTGGTAGATAATTGGTGATTTCTGTTGTTTCATAAGTAATTGGGTCAGGATAATTGTATGTTTTTTGGGCTACCCAATAGGCAAATCCTACTCCTGGGTTCATCATAACGTTTGGAGAGCTAAATCCTCTCGACCATGTTCCTGTATTGAGTGCTCCCCCTAAGTAAAGTGAGTCAGGGTTTATTTGGTCAAATAGACGTAATGTTACTTCAGGATGTCCTTGGAATGAATAATCAGCAGCATAGGTTTCTTTTAAAGGTGCTGTTATTGTGTACCATTTTTCACGTACCGAAGCAATTTGAACATATGCTTTTTCGTAGGTAAGTTGTTCTAATCCTAATACTCCACCACCTGGCTCAAATGTAATAGATTTGCAAGCTGCTGGTCCAGAAATAATTGGATAAGAAACTGCACCGCCCGGATCACATATTACAACATGCGTACAAACGCTTGGTTGTCCATCTGTCCAGTTGTCATCATCTGTCCAGTCATTACTTATAGCTCCAGTCCATGAAGTGGTATCTGTAACCATACCAAGGGTTATTGCAACAGATGTTCGAGAAGTGCTTGTACATGCTCCGTTATCTATTTCAACGTAATAAGTTACTCCATCAACTAAAGGAGTATTGATAGGAAGAGCAGAGCCTCCAGAAGGAGCATCATACCACACCATTTCACCAGGTCCTTGAGGATTAACATCTATATCTTCAAAAGTAGATACATAGCATGTTGTTTGGTTAGGGTCTGCTGTAGGCGGTATTGGATCACCCATATCAGCAAGAACAGTTGTTCTGTTGGTGCTGGTACATGTGTTCGTATCACAAATAGCTTCAACGTAGTAGGTGACATCATCTACTAATGCTGTAGACAATGGCAATTCAGAACCTCCTGAAGCGGCATTGTACCACTTTATACTAGTATCTTCAGGTACATCCACATATAAATCGCCTATTGTGTCCGCTGTACAGAAGTACTGTGTTGCAGGAGCGATTGGGGCTACAGGAAGTAAACCCTGTGTAAATTCTATGGTGTCAGAAATAATAACATCGCAAGTTCCTATTGGGAATTTTGATGCTAGAATAGTTATCTCTACTGTATCTGTAATTTGGAAAGTAGTTAAGGTAATATCTGAACCATCGCCCATTCTACCATATCCAAAGCTGCTGCTATCTGTTACTAAGATTGGTTCGTAGTATACGCCTGATTCCGAACTTTGAACAGTAATTTCTCCATACGTACCATCACAGAATGATTGAACTGCTGATGTAATTGTTGTCGGTGCAGGCGACGCACAAAGTACGGTTTCGAATTCAGTGCTTTCAGTGCTTAAACATTCTCCTGCTTTAGCTACACGAACTGTTATTTCAGAACCTGTTGCAATATCGTATGAAGGTATGCCTGTTACAGACCATGCACCTGCTACTCCAACAGCTGTTGAACCTAGCAATTGAGTGCTGTCTGCATACACATAAACGGTTACAGCATAAGTGCCACCTGAGATCGTTCCATCTACTTGCGTGTCTCCATCTGTTGGAGCAGTAATGTCTATGGTATATGGAGTAATATCTGATTGTGCAGCAAATGTAATCGTATCACCATCAATACTTGTTGTTAAATCAGTTCCTGCTGTAATAGCTGCAGTTACTTGATCTCCTGCACTTATACTTAAGCCAGTTTTTGTCCATGTACCATCTGCTTGTACGGTAGTAGTTCCTAATGATGAACGTGTTGGGTTTAATTTATATACTGTAACAGTTGATCCTGTTGCTTCTACAGAAGTACCACTAATACTTGTGATAGGATAAGAGGCATTACAATCTGGAGTTGTAATTCTTGGATTATAAGCTTGTCTGGTTACATATTTTGTAATAGTAGTATAACATTTCCCCGTTTCAATTTGTGAAATACTAATGCTATCACCTAGTTCTAAGCCTGAAACATTAAAAGAATAAGCAAAAGGACTAGCGCCTGTAGTAAATGCATCAACTATGTCTCCATTTAAGTATAAAACTATCTCAGCATCTTCGCTATTTCCGTTTCCAGTTATTGTTGTTGTATTTACTGTGATAGGATCATTATCGATGCTAGGAGCAGCACTGGTTTCTGATGTGTAATGACATTCTAAAAGTTCGTAGGAATCACAAATGCCAGGTTCTTGGAAAATAAAGCGGTATACGCTTGAACCAAGTGCTCTTTCAAAACACTGTCCAGTTTGGCAGGCAAACTCAACCGTTTGAGGTCGAGCAGTGGTAATTATTGGGTTGGTAGCTCCAGCCTTTAATATGCCTGTGTCAAATAAGGTTCCGTCCGTATTGTATAAATATATTTTGGTTCCTATAGGTCTGTCAACGGTTACGCTATATCCTTTTTCACCACCAATAATAGCTATCTCTGATGGGAGAGGAGGGTCTGTGAGGGTCTCACAATCATCTACAACTTCCTCATCACAGTTGTCGTCAGACACTCCTTTGTTTGGAGCTTTAGCTGTTGCTCTTACAATCATTCCTTCTGCTAAAGTAACCGATGGGCTTATGCTATCCAGATCAATAGTCCATGTGCCACTAGTAGCAGTTGTTGTTCCGCTGCTTAATAAGGTGTCAACACCAACTTGATATATAAACACTTCTATTATAGTTGCATCTGCCTCTGTAGTTGTTCCAGTTATTATAGTGTCTGTTGTTTGAATAGCATCGATAGGCGGGCATACAGATCTTTCTTCTATTCCAATATTAATTCCACTTGGAGGAGTTGGTGTTTGACTTTCAATTACACAAATAAGTTTTGCATCAATAGTTCCACCAGCACAATCACCACCAACATCTGATAAAGAGTTGCTGCCAATACTGGCACTTGGATTCATATTAGAAACTACAGCAAATCGTAAAGGGGTATCTTCATCAATACCAAAACTACTAAAGCTAGTCATCGTCACAAAAAAGTCGAAGAAGTAATCAGGATCTCCACAATAATTACTCATAGCAATTGATTTCTGACAGTTATTAGCATAGTCGTTTGATTCTACTAAAGAAGGATTGCTTGTCCCATCTACATTGTAAAGATCTACACCATGATTGGTCATTAATACCACTTCAATCTCAAAACCAGGGTTGCCTGGAACAGCATTTGGATCAGCATTGTCGCCAGTGAATCCAAACTTTGAATCGGTATCTATTAGAATAGAGTAGGCCTTTGAGTTGCTAATGTATTCAGCCACACGAATACGGAACAGCATAGCGTCATTGGCACTATCCCAATAAGTTAATGCGGCAAACTGATCAGGACTAGCATCACCAATTAATTCACTAAAATGGCATGCACGACCTTGTTCAAGGTCATCTACCGGGTCATAGTCTACAATTGGAATATATGCGATTTCACTTTGCGAGTAATCGCTGTTAGGAGGATTGGTAAAACCAATCTGAGTACCGTCTGTTTTTTGCGAAACATACCCGTCGCTATCAGGATCAAGGATGGAGGCTCCTGTACCACCATCTTTTAATATTAACCCAGGCGTTTGAGCAAATATAAAAATGCCCATTGCGAGTAGAACTAGAAGGATAGTTAGCTTTCTCATAACCGTATTGTTTAAGTAAAATCCAGATACGTAATTAAGAGACAATTACTGTGTTATTTGAACAGTTTGTCTGTGATTGGTGTGTTTCAAGTATACGGAATATTAAGGTAGAGTTAAATTTAAGATAAATTAAGGAAGTTATCAACAGCCTTTTTGATGTTGTTTAACAGCTTTAGAAAGCACAAAAAGCCGTCTGTTAGGACGGCTTTTAATATTTTTTAAAGAAAGAAGGATTGCTTTTCTTTTTTTATTTGAAGACTAAATAGCATTCATTGCTTGCTCAATATCCGCTTTTATATCTTCAATATTTTCAATGCCAACTGATACGCGTAACATGCCAGGAAGCACTCCTGAGGCTTTTTGTTCCTCTAAAGAAAGTTGTTCATGTGTAGTAGCGGATGGGTGAATAATTAAAGATTTTGCATCACCCAC
>JAQICP010000475.1 GCA_027858555.1 Vallitaleaceae bacterium | reverse complement strand
ATTAAATTAAGCAGATGGGGATTACTCGGATTAGAGTTAGCCAAATTAATAATATGAAATGGATAAGTAGGAATCAGCATGAAAAAAATGAATACAAAGATTATAGTAATTATAGGGTTTGCATTATTATGTATAATGACTGTTACCTTGTTATATAATAAAGGTCTGCGAGATAAGGCATCTGATAACAGGGCCAATCAAGTGGCTATTGATGATGAAATCATCGATGCGATAGATAATCAATCGATCGAAGGTTCTAAGGATAATATGCCATTAGAAGCTAACGATACAGATGATGCACAGGCAATTGAGCAAGACACGTCACTACAAGGGTTCATCGTACCTATTTTCACTTTCGAGCCTTTACCTGAAATAACTATTAATCAGATGTCTGGTATTACATGGTCAGAGGATGCGCCAGTTTCTTTAGAAGAACTAAGGCTTGTGCATGTGACCTATGTAGGATTTGATGGGTTATCTCATTATGGCACCATGGTGGTAAATGAATCAGTAGCAGTAGATGTGGTAGAGATATTTAGAGAGATCTATGAAGCAGGTTTTTCTATCGAGAAGATAGAACTAATTGATATCTATGGTGGTGATGATGATCTTTCCATGGCTGATAATAACAGCTCTGCTTTTAACTATAGGGAGGTACCAGGGACTACAAGTATATCTAAGCATAGCTACGGCGTTGCAATCGATATCAATCCTATTCAGAATCCATATATCGTTGGTGATGAGGTTATGCCAGAAGTAGGGCGTGATTATCTAGATAGAGATGATGTTAGACAAGGGATGATTGTCACTGATGATGTGGTATATGATGCCTTTATATCTCGCGGTTGGACTTGGGGCGGGGAGTGGCGCTCGGTGAAGGATTATCAACACTTTGTGAAGGAAGATTAATAAATTGACCCTTGATTTGACAGAAGAGATTGGTACTGATGAAAGAAGAGCAGAGGTTCATAGAATGTTGAGTGAGAATGCTTATTTTTAGAAGGTAATAACTATATGATTCAAGTCAAAAACACACCCTGATATGACAATATTGTATCAGGGTGTTAATAATTCACACAACCGTTTCTACTATTTTACTTTCAATGTATGAGATGATGCTTCTAATCTCGCTAAAACCACTTAATCCAAAGCTGTATATTGTTCCGTTTTTAAGTGTGATACTTAGCCCTCTATTAATACCAATATTAACGCCCTTTTCTATCTTTTCTATCTCGTTGTATGATACAGAAAATAATTGATGGGATTTACTAAGTACTGAAAAAATGGGAAAAATAATCGTATCAATATTTTTTTTGTAATAAACTAATCGTTGATCAGTAACATATAAGGTGCCATAAGTGCCAAGCTGATGATGACCTTCAAAAACACCACCTTTTCTTTTTACATATAGTGACTCACCTTCCTGTAATACAAATGAACCCATGACAAAACTCCTTTCATATTATGTTCAATGCCATATAAATGTGTGTTCAAAAATAGGATTATTTAGTTGTATTTTAAGGGAATTGTTTATTAAAGATAGACAATAGAGGGATATTCCCTTAAAAAGCCATGAAGTAATATGAGTGCGGATGCAAGCTTTAATCTAGTAGTCCTATGTCTATAATAATTTTAGCACTGTGAATATAAAAGTCAAGGAGGAATGCCTGTAAACTACATGACAAGGTCATTTCATGTCGAAATAAGGCCGTTTCATGCAATTGACGTATTTATCCCAATATTTCTGCTATGATATTTGTGAAGTGATAAACACTCAAAAAAATATTAGGGAGCATAAAAAAATGATGAAAAAATTATTAGTATTGTTAGTAACGGTTAGTATGGTATTATCTGTAGTTGGTTGTAGCCCAAATTATGATGAAAACAATGCACTGATTCAAAGTAAAATGGATGAAGTGGTAAGTCTAGAACAAGAAGTAGTTGCATGGTACAGTGACAATGGGTATTTGGAAGGTGATGCAGCGATAGAAATGCAACCTATTGTTGATCAACTTAATCAACAAGTAGAAGATGTAAAGGGTGTACAAAAAGATATGCTGGATTCAGGTGGTTACTCTGACGAACAAACTACAAAAACTATGGAAGGTTTAGATACTATGATCACAACCTACAAAGATTTAATAGCTAGTTTCAGTGAAGATGGCGTAAATGTACCTAGGCTTAGTGCAAAATATAATGAGCTACTTGATATTCTAATAGAAGTGACAAGTTTGGCTGAAGCGAATGGTTGGATTAATGATGAGGCATTTGTTACCGAGTATAATGCAGCATCAGAGTATACTAATATTGTTAGTGCTGATTTACTAAATCCAGCAAGTATTGATGAGGCTTATAGTGCCCTGCTTTCAGACTCGCTTGATGAAATGATTCTTTTTTGGCAAGACTATGCAGTGGTAGTATCAGAGCCATATGCCGGGAACTAGAAACTAAAACATATTATGCATAAGCTGTCCACATCTGGCAATCCATTATATAAAGCGGATTATTGTCATGTTGGACAGCTTGTTTTTTCAAAAAGGAGGGTAATATTGTGTTGTATGTAGTTGTGTTAAGTATCGTTAGTCTACTATTTGTATTTTGGATTATTTCAGTACAAAGTTCATTAATGGCATTGGATGCTAATATTCATAATGCTATGTTTCAAGTTGCAATTCAATTATCCTCTAGATGGGATATGATTATAGACCTTTTAGAATTAACCCATGAGAATACGGTTATACAAGATAGCATAAAAGAAAAGCGTCTGATTATAAAAGAACCAACACCAGATGATATTAACGAGCAGATACGGTTTATGACTGAAATTATAGATGAAATAAAAGCAATAGGGGAAATATATACTAGCTTAAAAGAAGAACAAATATATAGTAAAAGTATGGATGCAATCGATCAATATGAGCATATGATGGGAACAAGTCGTTTGATATATAACGATAGTGTTAAGAAGCTGAATCGTTCAATTCATCTTTTTCCTAGATCGTTGATCGGATCTGTTTTGGGCTTTTCTAAACAAGGATATCTATAGGGTCACATGGTCG
>JAQICP010000412.1 GCA_027858555.1 Vallitaleaceae bacterium | reverse complement strand
GTTAACAACATTATATATAATATATACTAATATATATTAATAGTCAATGATAAATGGGTAATTTATGCAAATACTTGTTTTCCCCATGAATACATATGTTTACACCAGGAACTCATTCGCTGTTATTTTTTTAACGTTAATCTGAACTTTTTTCTTCAAAACCTTGATTATTATAGCTTTGAGACCGCCCTGCCAGTTCTCTTTTCATACGACCTAATACGCTTTTTACTATTAATAAAGCGCCTCATAACTTTTGCCTTCGTAAGCCAGCTGATTAACACATCATTCTTTGTATTATGCAATACTTTTTTCACTAGATATTTCGTCACATCTTCTGCATCATCCGCCAATATAGCGAATATTCTTTCTGTTTTTCTTGCTACTTCCTTATCTTCTGGTAATCCGTTATATAAAAAATCAGTCAGTACCATTCCCGGGCTCAGACGGCATACTTTCACACCTGTTCCTTTTGCTTCCTTTGCCGTAGATTGTGTGAAGTATCTAAGGGCACGCTTGGTCGTGCCATAAAGGGTAAGTTCTGGCCTCATCATACCATCACTTCCAAATCCTTCCATATTATATATGAAGCCACCTCCTAGTTTGATCATCTCAGAAAGAGCAATCGAAGTGCCAAATATGACACCTTTGATATTGACATCTATAATCCGATCCGTTTCTTCTCTTGTCATATCATAGGAGTGTTTTCTAGTTTGATCCATACCAGCGTTATTAATCCATATATCAATACTGCCTAGGTAATCCGTTGCCTTATGCCATAAGTTTTCTAACGAATCATGATCTGATACATCACATACAACAGCATATATGGACTCGTTTTTAGTTTCTTCTTTTAATTGTGTTACTGCCTTTTTTAGTCGATCTTCATTTCTACCACATATGGTGACATTGCAACCTGCAAGCAATAAATGTTTAGCAAGTCCGTAGCCTATACCTCTTGAACCACCGGTAACCACGACATTTTTCATAACCATCCTCCATCAATCTTGTAAAAAAACCAAGAGCCTTGCTTTCACACAGTCTCTTGGTTTTATAATAAACTTCAATATGTACTACAAGTATATGAATGCTTGACTACTTATTTATATGAACCGTAATCTTTACAATCCCTTTGTCTGCCTATGTATCCTTTACTTTGTTCTTTATTCTTCTTCATCACCCATAATCAGATCATCAATAGCAGCCCCTGGTGCAACCATAGGGTAAACCATAGCATCTTCATGGATAATGCAGTTGACTATAGTAGTACGTTTCCCAGCTATAGCTTTTACAATCGTTGATTCTACTTCACTCGCATCAGTTACTTCATAACACACAGCACCAAATGCTTCTGCTAACTTAGTGTAGTTGAGTTCACTATCAAGGGTTGTAAATGAATAGCGCTTATCGTAAAATATGGTCTGCCATTGTCTAACCATACCAAGTACGCCATTGTTAATAACAACAATAACCACCGGAAGCTTATATTTGACAGCTGTCATAATCTCATTCAAGTTCATTCTAAAACTACCATCGCCAGCAATATTGATAACTGTCTGGTCTGGATTACCAACTTGAGCACCAATTGCTGCACCTAGTCCATAACCCATGGTACCTAGACCACCCGATGTTAAAAATTGACCCTCACGTTTAAACTTGTAAAACTGAGCTGCCCACATCTGATGTTGACCTACTTCAGTGGCAATAATAGCATCACCGTGAGTTGCATTGTATACGGATTCTACCACTAATTGTGCAGTAAGACCTTCTCCATGAGAAAGTGGATATTTCTTAAGAATGTCATCCACTTCTTTTAACCATTCATCATGACTTAGTCGTTCTAGCTTTTTATTGAGTTGCCCCAGGACTACTTTAAGATCTCCGATAATATGGTGGTCAGTCATCACGTTCTTATTAATCTCTGCGGGATCGATATCAATATGTAAAATCTTAGCACCCTTTGCAAAAGAACTCGCTTTTCCAATAACGCGATCGCTAAACCTTGCTCCTAGAGCAATTAATAAATCACAGCCCATAACACCTACATTAGATGCTTTTGTACCATGCATACCAATCATACCTGTATATAATGGATGATCTCCAGGAAATCCACCCATAGCCATAAGACTACATGTAACAGGGGCTTGAATCTTCTCGGCAAACTCTACAGCTTCATCACGTGCATGACCAAGGACAATACCACCACCAGCAAATATATAAGGCTTCTTAGCTGCCTTTATCATCTCTATTGCCGTATCTAGATCTTTGACAGTGATCTGTTCAATATGTAATTCGATATCTCTTGGCTTTTGATAAGTGTACTCGGCCTTATGAGCCGTAACATCTTTCGGAATATCAATCAGCACTGGACCTGGACGTCCTTCGGCCGCGATGTAAAACGCCTCGCGAATAACATCGGCTAGTTCATTGACATCCTTTACGATATAATTGTGCTTTGTAACAGGTACTGTAACACCTGCAATATCTATCTCTTGAAAACTATCTTTTCCCAATAAGGGAAGTGGTACATTACCTGTAATGGCTACCATTGGGATAGAATCCATGTAAGCATTAGCTATACCCGTCACAAGATTAGTTGCACCTGGACCGGATGTAGCTATACATACACCAACTCTTCCTGTTGATCTTGAATAACCATCTGCAGCATGTGCTGCACCTTGCTCATGGCAAGTCAATATATGTCTGATTTTACTACTTTGTTTGTATAATTCATCATAGATGTGTAAAACTGCTCCACCTGGATAACCAAATACAGTGTCTACACCCTGTTCTGTTAAACATTCTACGAGAATTTGAGCACCAGTCAATTCCATAAACTGCCTCCTTCGACTCTCTATTATATAAAACTTATATTAGCTTTATAGTGTCTATAATCTTACTAAATGTATGTCATCTAAGCAACCTTTTTTTAACATGTTAACTATTAAGATGCTGTCTTATGTCTGACATTTTCAGATGATATATATGTTTACCATTTTAAAATGGCACCTGTACTTGCTGATTGTACCATTGTTGCATATCTAGCCACATAACCTGTTTTAATTTTAGGTTCCACAGGTACATATGTTTTACGACGTTCTTCTAATGTATCTTCTGAAACTTTCAGCGTAATGCTGCCAGCTTCTATATCAATGGCAATCAGATCTTTTTCATAAACCAGACCGATTGGTCCACCGTTGGCTGCTTCTGGTGAAACATGACCTATTGCAGCGCCTCTAGTAGCACCTGAAAAACGACCATCCGTAATAAGTGCCACTTCTTTATCTAGTTTCATACCAGCAATTGCTGAAGTTGGTGATAACATTTCACGCATACCCGGTCCACCTTTTGGACCTTCATAGCGAATAACAACCACATCACCAGAGACTATAAGACCACCATAGATAGCCGCGATAGCATCATCTTCTGAATTAAATACCCTAGCAGGTCCCTCGTGTTGATACATTTCAGGTGACACCGCTGATTTTTTAACCACACAACCATCTGGCGCAATATTACCATATAGCACTTTAAGTCCGCCTGTTTGACTATAAGGATCAGCCAGCTTATGAATGACATTAGTATTCATGATTTCTGCCTTCTCTACTACTTCGCCAATAGTTTTACCTGTAACACTTAGTACGTCTGTGTGTAATAAGCCACCTCTAGCTAATTCGTTCATAACTGCCTGGACACCACCAGCAAAATATAGATCTTGTATATGATGTGCTCCAGCCGGTGCTAGCTTACATAGATTAGGTGTTTTTCCACTGATTACATTAACTTGCTTAAGGTCTATTGAAACACCTGCCTCATGGGCAATGGCTGGTAAATGTAAGATACTGTTAGTAGAACATCCCAGTGCCATATCCACAGTTAAAGCATTTTCAAACGCCTTAGCTGTCATGATATCTCTAGGCTTAATATCTTTTTCTAACAATTCCATTACTTGCATACCTGCAGTTTTTGCCAAACGAATTCGTTCAGAAAACACAGCTGGAATGGTGCCGTTTCCTGGTAGTCCCATACCGATAACTTCTGTTAAACAGTTCATTGAGTTAGCCGTAAACATGCCTGAGCATGATCCACACGTTGGGCAAGCATCGTTCTCACATGCCAGAACTTCTTCTTCTGTAGCATTGCCTGCTTTGAAAGCCCCAACTGCCTCAAATACTGTATTTAGATCTAAGTCTTGCTTCATTCTATTAATAGATAGCATAGCGCCACCAGAAACTATGACTGTTGGAATATTAATTCTAGCTGCTGCCATTAACATACCAGGTACTACCTTATCACAGTTAGGAATAAGAACTAATGCATCAAGTGCATGTGCCATAGCCATTGTTTCAATGGTGTCTGCAATAAGCTCTCTTGAAACCAATGAGTAATGCATGCCTTTATGTCCCATTGCTATCCCATCACAAACAGCAATTGTTGGAAATTCCAGTGGTGTGCCGCCTGCCATCAAGACGCCAGTCTTAACTGCGTCTGATATGGTATCTAGGTGAACATGTCCTGGTACAATGTCATTTTGTGAGTTACATATACCGATCATTGGCCTACTTAGCTCCGCATCAGTTAAGCCGGATGCTTTAAACAATGAACGATGAGGTGCTCTTTCAATACCCTTTTTTACTTGATCGCTTCTCATGCTTTACCTCCAATGTTAATGTGTATTGCCTCTATATTGCGTCGCAGATTAACTGACCCATCTCTTTTGTGCCAACTAAAATGCCACCTTCTGTTTGAATGTCACCCGTTCTATAGCCATTAGCCAAGATGGTCTCTACCGCTTTTTCGATAGCATCTGCCTCTTTTTCAAGATCAAATGAATATCTAAGCATCATAGCTGCTGATACAATTGTTGCAATAGGATTAGCTTTGTTTTGTCCTGCAATGTCTGGTGCTGAACCATGAATCGGCTCATACATGCCAAGTTTCGTAGTGCCAAGTGAAGCTGATGGCAACATACCGATTGAACCTGTAATCATGCTCGCTTCATCTGACAAGATATCACCAAATAAATTGCCTGTTACAATAACGTCAAATTGCTTAGGGTTAATGACTAGTTGCATAGCTGCGTTATCCACGTACATATGCTTAACTTCAACTTCTGGATAATCTTCTGCTACTTCTAACACAACTTTACGCCATAATCTTGAGCTTTCAAGAACATTGGCTTTATCTACACTAGTTAACTTTTTAGCTCGTTTCATAGCCGTTTCAAAAGCAACAATTGCAATTCTTCTGACTTCCATCTCTGAATAAAACATGGTATCGTAAGCGCCATCACCTTTTTCATTGGTTTTAAAACCTCTTTCACCAAAGTAGATGCCGCCAGTAAGCTCTCTTATAACTACCATATCCATGCCATCACCAACAATCTCTGGTTTAAGTGGACATGCATCCTTTAATTCTTTATACATGATTGCAGGTCTGATATTAGCAAAAAGACCTAGCTCTTCTCGTAGACCCAGTAATGCTTTCTCTGGTCTTAAGTGACCTGGAAGAACATCCCATTTATGGCCACCTACAGCACCAAGAAATACAGCGTCACTTGCCTTACAGATATCTATTGTTTCTTGTGGTAATGGCACATTTGTTGCATCAAGTGCCGCACCACCTGCTAAAACTTCCGTATACTTAAATGAATGTTTATATTTTTCACCAATTTTGTTAAGCACTAGTAATGCTTGGTCTACAATATCAGGTCCGATACCATCACCTTTAATAACTGCTATTTTATATTCCATTATATCCTCCACTGTGACGATTAATCACGAACTAATATTAGTTAAATCACTAATATAACTAATATGAATGACTTCTTTCAATAACTTCTTTCAATAACTGTTTCCAATAACTAATTCCAATAACTAATCGTGATCTGTATGATATGGCTTAACTGAAATTAATTATCACTCATTAACCATATAAGGTTTACATAAACGCTCTCATATTCTTCTCTAAATCTTTTATAAGCTTATACTCAATAGAATCAATCAGTGCTATTAAACTTGCTTCAACTATGTCAGTTGAAACGCCTACTGTTGTCCATATGTCCTTACCATCTGATGATGAAATAAGAACCCTTACTTTTGCTGCAGTAGCTGATGAACTATCAAGCACACGCACCTTGTAATCAGTCAAATGTACATGCTCAAGGGCTGGATAAAAACCAGTAAGTGCTTCTCTAAGTGCGATATCCAGTGCATTTACAGGACCATCACCTTCAGCTGCTGTCATCTTAACCGTATCTTCCACTGCAATTTTCACCATTGCAAACGAGCTGAACAGCTCACCTTTTTCAGGCAATTCTCCAATGGTCTTAAAGTTGATTAACTCAAAAAACGGTTTGTACTTGCCTAAATGTTTTCTAATTACAAGTTCAAAAGTACTCTCTGCTCCTTCAAATTGATAACCTTCATGCTCAAGCTCTTTTAGTCTTTGAATAATAGCATTAGTTTCAGGAGATGTCTTTTCTATCTCAGGCGCTACCTTTTGTATTGCATTAAGAACTGTCGCTCTACCAGATACTTCTGACATCAAAAACCGTCTTTCATTCCCTACCTCAGAAGGATCAACATGTTCAAAGCTCTTTGAATTCTTATTAACACCATCAATATGCATGCCGCCCTTATGTGTAAAAGCCCTTTTTCCGACAAACGGTGTGCCATCAGGAATGGCCGTATTAGCAATCTCCGCTATCATTCTAGCTACAGGTGTTAATTGTTCTATCTGATCCGCTGGAATGCACTCCATACCTGCTTTAAGTTGAAGATTAGCTATTACTGTTGATAGGTCTGCATTACCACATCGTTCACCGATGCCTATCAATGTACCTTGTACTTGTCTTGCTCCAGCGTTTACAGCAAGAATTGTATTGGCAACTGCTACACCAGAATCATTATGACAATGAATGCCAACTTCTGTGGTCACTTTTGACATAACCACTTTGGTAATATCTTCTATTTCACTTGGCAA
>JAQICP010000399.1 GCA_027858555.1 Vallitaleaceae bacterium | reverse complement strand
AAATAGATGCGGCCACAAACAAGTTGAAACAGACTTTAGCATTTCAACGTAATATTTCAGATGCAATGTCTTCTAATTTTGATAATTTATCGGATGCTAATAAAATAAATCTAAGTATTGTCGAAGAAGTAGTGAATATGTCCGAGCAAATGATTTTAAATACGAGACATCTAGAAAGCGTCGCAACGACATTAAAAGAATCAAGTGAAGCTTCAAAATCTCAGATTACTGAGCAAATTGAATTCATCAGCCAAATTGTTGAAACTATCGATAGTATCGCTCAAACAACCTCAGATTCAAGTCTTTATGTCAATAAACTCTATGAATCAACTAACAAGATATCAGAGATACTGACAACTGTTCAAAGTTTCTACTCGCAGACAAAGTTGTTGGCACTTAATGCTTCAATTGAATCTGCAAGAGCTGGTGAGGCTGGCAAAGGATTCGCTGTTGTTGCTACAGAGATTCGTAATCTGGCCGAGAATAGTTCAAGTTCTGTGAGTGAGATTGCTCAAATTATCAGTGATATAGATTTTGATGTGAAGAACGTAATAGACCAATCAGAATTGACTGAGATCAATGTGAGCTCTGCCGTAGATAGCACACATATTGTCAAAGAAAAACTGACTTTTATACAATCATCCTTCGAACAGATGGTTGATGAAATAGAGGAATTCAGTCATACCGCACAAAGTAATTCTGAGTTGGTTGAGAACTTTAGCAAGTCCATTGAGAAGTCCTCACAGGCATCAAGGACGGTAGCAGATGAAATTAGTTGTCTCAAGGTTCATGTGAAAAATCAGAATAAAAAATTAGAAGAAATCGATGGACTGGAAATCACCTTAAAAGAGACGTCTAGTAGTATCCATGCCCTAACAGATAAACTGGATATGGACTTGCTCGGCGAAAACAAAACCAGAATCAATAAGCAGATAGAGGACTTAATAGAAAGTCTTAACATTATTATCGTCAAAAATCCCAATCTCACCGGCAGTAATGCCTTGATTCACAAAGGCATATTGGATCTGATTGTTGATGATAGTCATCGCATCGAAGCCATCTGGACCAATGATGTTGAAGGCGGTTTTATCTATTCTAACCCACCTGCAGGTATTGCTAATGCCAGTATTAGAAATTGGTTTGAACATGCCATACAAGGAGAAACATTTACTTCGGATATCTATATCTCTGCCATCTCAAAACAACCCTGCATCACCATAAGTATCCCTCTATATGACGGTGTGGGCAATATTCTAGGTGTTCTAGGCGCTGATTTAGGTATCCATTTATAATACACAAATAAATAGGCATAGCTTGGTATGTACCCCTCTATGCCTACTTCTATTTGAGATAATGTTTAAAAACTTGATAACTATCATACAAATCATCCGTTCCCACATACTCCATGGCTGAATGCATGGCCAACATTGGTGCCCCTACATCCACACCCCTTATACCAATCTGGCTTTCAATCATGGACCCGATTGATTTACCTCCTAGCATATCAGAATGATTCACATATTTTTGAACAGGTATGTCAATCTCTGCACAGAGTTGTTGAAATACAGCGGCTGTCTCCGTATCTGTAGCATAGCTTCGATTAGCATTCATTTTAATAGTGACGCCCTTATTCATCTCGCATTGGTTAGTTGGATCATTTTTATCCGTATGATTAGGATGCACCGCATAGGCGCCATCTGCGGAGACAAAGAAAGAGTTCGGTAATACCCTTAGGTATTGTTCTGTTGTCTTATCATAAGCATGGAATATGCGTTCCATAATAGTTCTTAGTAGAGAGGAGTCCACGCCCTGCTTGCTTTTACTACCAACTTCTTCGTTATCAAAACAAGCAACCACATTAATGCCCTTGTCCCTCTCAACTTCTGTAATTGCCATCATGCTGGCATAGGCCATTGCCAAGTTATCTATTCTTGGTGCTTTGATGATTTCTTTATTAACGCCAATAAACTGTCCTTGTTCATTGATATATAGATTCAGGTCATAATCCAATATGCTCTCAGGATTAACATCTAATTGATTGCCCAGGAAATACTTAAAATACTCAGTCTGTCTTTTAATATCATTCCAAGTTTTATCGCCTGCACTATCACTCCCTAGACTCTCTGTTGAATTCTTCACTAGACCGTCTGCTAAATTATCTGTTAGCCCATCTGCCTGAAATCCTAGTTGCCCAAGTAAGGGTAGCATATCTGTTTGTACCTTAAATTCCATACCTTTGTTCACTTCCCGATTACGATGCAAAGCAAGGCTTGGGATGGCTAGACTCGTATTAGAAAAATCCGCTATGATCTTCCTCGGCTCAAATGCATCATCTGATTTCGTCATGATTTTACCCGCTATGGATAACCTTCGATCTAACCAAGTATAGTATATAGGTGCACCATAACGCTCTATGTTAAGCTTCATATAGTGATTATTGGTCATTTCTGGCTTCGGTTTAATCTTAAAGCCAGGTGAGTCAATATGACTGCCGATGATCCTAAATGAATCAAGTTGGTGCATATCTTTCCCCACGGTAAATACGAAAATAGCTGAATCATATGGCTTCACATAGTACTTACCCATTGAGCCAATCTTCCAGATACTATTCATTTCCAATAATTCAAACCCAGCATCCACTAACGTTTTTTCAAACGTACTAACAACTTGATATGGTGTTGTTGCCGTTTTTAAAAAACCGATAAATCTCTCTCCAAATGCAATTGCACTGGTTCTTTTGTCTCCTGGGTCATTCGTAATAATATTCTCACTTTTATTATCTTTTGATTCTTTCATAATAACACGCTCCTACCCAATTAATTCCACCAAATATATAACTTAACTCGCATACAATTATAACATAACGTATATAGGTATGCTATAATAGAGTTAATTCTACAAGGACGGTACTCGTATGATAGGCTTACAGATTGAGGACACAAAACTTTTCATGAATAATCTTTTTAAGGAAACTTCGTTTGATAACTTTGAGACAGTTTCAGTTAATCTTAAAACCATAGTCACCTATGAAATTGACGGCTTAATTAATAAGGCTTACTTAGAGGAAGCACCAACTGAAGGGGTTCTAGTCCCAATCTACTTAACATGGGAAGCCCATAAGCAACATGTGTTTCAATTAATTAAGGGAGGTCGTTCACCACTGTTTTTCAAGATCATTTTCACCCTTTCTTCTGCAAGCACCAAAAGTATACTAGATAAGCTTAATATGGATGACCAACTGGTCCAGGGCTTTTTCATCAATATCACTTATGATCATCCCACTCTAAAACTCACAACTGGAACCAACTATAAGACTTTCACCATGGACAAGTCTATAGAACAATATTTTGACCAATCTATTCAAAAATTCATGAATAAACACAATATTACATATGCATTAGCATAGTTATTGGCACTCGATTGATTAGAGTGCTAATTTTCTATTGACATTTAAGGTATGTGTATGTATTATATTTAATAGAAACTATAGGAGGTAAATAACGATGAGTAAAGAAAAAGGCAGTTTATCCATTCACAGTGAAAATATTTTCCCAATAATTAAAAAATGGTTGTACTCTGACCATGACATATTTGTAAGAGAGTTAATCTCTAATGCGTCAGATGCTATTACAAAGTTGAAAAAATTAGACACTATGGGTGATGTTACACTGGGTGAAGACGAAAACTTCAACATTCAAGTACTTATTGATGAGAAAAACAAAACCCTTACTTTCATTGATAATGGAATCGGTATGACAGATGAAGAGATCAAAAAGTATATTAACCAGATCGCTTTTTCAGGTGCTGAGGATTTTTTAAACCAGTACAAAGACAAATCAGATGCAGATCAGATTATAGGCCACTTTGGACTTGGTTTCTATTCAGCATTTATGGTAGCAGCACAAGTTGAAATCAATACCCTTTCTTATAAAGAAGGTGCTATGCCAGTGAAATGGTTATGCGATGGGGGTATAGAATTCGAGATGGAAGATGGTACCAAAACAACAAGAGGTACTGAGATCATTCTTCATATTGGTGACGACGGCATGGAATTTTTGAATAACTATCGTATGAATTCAACTATCGAAAAATACTGCTCATTTATGCCATATGACATCTTCTTGACTGATGTGAATAAAGAAGTGGAAGCAAAAAAAGATGATGATGGTAACGAAATCATTGAAGAGCCAAAAGCCCTTAATGATACTGCCCCACTTTATCTAAAAAATGCTAACGACTGTACCGATGAGGAATACAAAGAATTCTATCGAAAAACTTTTAATGATTTCAAATAACCATTGTTTTGGATTCATTTGAATATGGACTATCCATTCAATCTTAAAGGTATTCTTTATTTCCCAAGGTTGAAGAATGAATATGAAACCAACGAAGGACAGATTAAACTTTATAATAGCCAGGTATTTGTGGCTAATAATATTAAAGAAGTCATTCCTGAATTCCTTCTGCTTTTAAAAGGTGTTATCGATTGCCCAGACCTACCACTTAACGTATCAAGAAGCTTTTTACAAAACGATGGTTTTGTTAAAAAGATATCCGATTACATCACTAAAAAAGTGGGCGATAAATTAAACAGCTTGTATAAGACCGATCAAGAATCCTACGAGAAATTCTGGGGTGACATTAACCCATTCATCAAATATGGTTGTTTAAAAGATGATAAATTCTATGATAAGATGAAGGATATCATTATCTATAAGAACTTGTCCGATACTTATATGACATTACCAGATTACCTTGAAGCTAATCACGACAAGCATGAAAACCAAGTGTTCTATGCTACAGATACAGTGCAACAATCTCAATACATTAATCTGTTCAAAGAGCATGAGATGGACGCCGTCATACTAGACAGTACCATTGACCAAGCCTTTATATCACATATGGAGGGGAAAGAAAAAGATGTCAAATTCGCTAGAATTGATGCTGATTTAACAGAGCATCTAATAGATTCCGATGATTCAAGTGATGAGGACAAGAAAGTATTACTTGAAAAACTCGAAAACATCTTTAGAACATCACTTTCCAAGGATGACTTGAAAGTTCAAGTGGAAACACTTAAAACCGATGATGTCAGCGGCATGATCATACTACCTGAAGAATCTAGAAGAATGCAAGAAATGACTAAGATGTATGGATTCATGAATATGGGTATGGACTTTAATAAGACAGAAGAGACTTTACTACTTAATAAAAAGCACAGCCTTGTAAACTACATCATTGATAACCATGATAATGATGAAAAGACTGAACTTGTGAGCTTGATATGCGAACAATTATATGATCTGGCTATGCTGAGTCACAAACCACTAGAGCCAGCTAGAATGACCAAATTCGTCAAGAGAAGCAATGAGATATTAAAACAACTGATATAATAAGCCGTATTATTATAGGTTAGTATAATAGAAAACAACTTGAAGTGCCAATTGAAAAATTGGTACTTTTTTTTACTGTATGCGGATATGATGCCACTTTTAGGGAAATGTATGATCACAATAAGGATATTTCATAAGAGCATATAACAAGTACATAACTGTGAACATATACTTACTAAAGATAGTGAATAATTCTAACATTTGTATGAACTGCGCTCTTTGATATAGACTGTAGCATACGTAAGGAGAACTTTCCTGTTGAATTAAAAAAGGCTCTCATAGGATAAATAGTTATATTACTTTAACTGTTTATCTTATGGGAGCCTATCATATTACTTATATTGTATTAATCTTAACTAGTTATTGATTATTGGTACTGCTTCTGTCACTTCTTCTAAGGTTATCGAGATGGACTGCTCTTCACTAATCATATCCACACCATAGGGGACATAATAATTAATGACAATATCATGAGTACCTGTCTCTAAATTGGTTAATCGTATATATGGATCTAAAGACTCAATGGTTACATCATCAAGCTCCTCTGCTATACCCTTCACCGTTATACTGATAGCCTCTTCTGTATCATAGGAGAATATATAACCTTCAGGTAAATTCTTCACATCAATATCTTCAGATGAAAACTCTAAAATCTTTTCAATCAAAGGCTCCACAATAATATTAACACTCACATT
>JAQICP010000324.1 GCA_027858555.1 Vallitaleaceae bacterium | reverse complement strand
CATCGGTTGGCATATCATCCTCGGTGATAAAGACATCTATATCATCTATTTTAGCAAATGTGTAGGGTAGAGATTTGCCGATTTTTGAGTTGTCCATTAGAACGATTACTTTCTTAGCCTTCGCTATAATTTGTTTTTTGAGTTCTGCTTCGTATATATTAGAAACTGTAAAATGATTATCCATTGTAAAGCCTGAAGCTGATATAAAAGCTATATCTATATTTAGAGAATCAAGGATTGTACTACTAAGTGGTCCTGACAAGGACAAGGTATTTTTATTAGCATAACCACCTATAACAATCACACTGGCATGGTCATTATCTAAAAGTTTTTGGGCAACATTAATACCGCTGGTGACAAATGAATAATCATCATCATCTAGTTGAGATGCAAAAGCCATAATTGTTGAACCTGCATCGAGATAAATGGAGCGACCTGTTTCAAGAAATGATTTGGCTTTGCTTGCTATTATTAATTTAGCTTCTCTATGAGAACGTTCTCGAGTACCATAAGCGCTTTCTTCACCAGAGATAGCTTCAGCTTTATTGGCGAGAATAGCGCCACCTTTAACGCGAATAGCCACGCCACTTTCTTCCAAATTAATAAGGTCCCGCCTGAGGGTCATGCTGGAAACCTCAGGGAATATGTCTGTCAGTTCAAGTAAAGTAACTGAACCTTTCCTATTAAGAAGCTCTATTATTGAGTCTTTTCTATTTGTTGACATAGTTGTCTCCTTCAATCCGATATTTACTACAATCAGATATACCGCTATCATTATAACAAGAATGTTGTAAAATTTCAAGAAATATTCAAAATACATGTGACAAAATAAACTTTGTGTGATAAAATATAACATATAGATGATAAAATATAACATAGAGGTGTTAGAATAGATGTTAAGAATTGTGAATATGGGTAAGGTTGACTATGGTGAATGTTTGATGGTTCAACAAAAACTGCAGAAACTAAGAATTCTTGATCAATGCGATGATACCTTATTGTTACTTGAGCATCCACCAGTCTTAACAAAAGGTACTAGAACCATTGAAGAAAATATACTTTTATCAGAAGAAGAATTAGCAGAGAAAGGTGTCTCAATCTATGAGACCAATCGCGGTGGCGATGTCACTTACCATGGACCAGGACAGATAGTCGGGTATATCATCATGCACATTGATGGTAAGAACAGAGACATAAGACAGGTTATCAAAAAGCTAGCACAAGTGACAGTGAACATTTTGAAGAACGAGTTTAATATCGAAGGATATAGTGATCTTAACAAATACACAGGTGTATTTGTGGATGAGAATAAAATCACAGCAGTTGGCATCGGGGTTAACCGTCGCGTAACAATGCATGGTTTTGCTATGAATGTGAATACCAATCTAAGTCACTTTGACTGGATTGTACCCTGTGGCCTTAAAGATAGAGGTGTTACTTCTATAGAGAAGTTAACAGGTAGGACATATGATATAGGAAAAATGAAACAATTGATTCGGCATGAATTCGAAACATTATATGATACACCGACATATGAGATCAGCAAAGAACAACTGTATAATGCAATAGGAGAAGAATATGATTAAGCCAGAATGGTTGAAGATAAAAGGCTCAGCAGCCAGAGATAGAGCTATGATGACAGCGTTGTTATCTGATTTATCACTAAATACAGTATGCCATGAAGCTGCTTGTCCGAACATTGGAGAGTGCTTTGGGCGAAAAACAGCAACATTTATGATTCTAGGTACTCAGTGTACAAGAGGATGTAAGTTCTGTAATGTGCTTGATGGTAGGCCAGATATATTGGACCCACATGAACCTGTTAATATTGCTATAGCTGTTAAGCGACTAAACCTTAAGCATGTCGTTATAACATCTGTCACAAGAGATGACCTTGAAGATGGTGGGGCGGGGCACTTTGCTTTAACTATAAATGAAGTCAGGAAGCTAAATCCAGACACAACCATTGAAGTGCTAATCCCAGACATGAAGATGAACACTGAGGCAATTGATATGATTATCAATGCAAAACCAGATATAATAGCACATAATATCGAAACAGTTGCTTCTTTATATGAAGCAGTAAGACCAGATGCGGATTATGAGCAATCCCTACAAGTGCTTGATTATATTAAAAAACAATCCCCATCGACATATACAAAATCAGGGATGATGTTAGGTCTTGGTGAACAACCAGATCAAATTAAAGAAGTATTAATTGATCTAAAGAATCAAAGCTGTGATTTCTTAACAATAGGCCAGTATCTCGCACCATCGAAAAACCATCATCCAGTCATAGCATACATACATCCAGATCAGTTCAAAGCATATGAGCTATTAGCATACAAGTTAGGATTTCATCATGTAGCTTCAGGACCATTAGTTCGAAGCAGTTATCATGCAGATGAAGCCATGGCAACAGTCAATAATGGTAAATAATATAACGGTAAATCAAAAGACAGTAAATAATAAAACAAAAGAAAGAGGTTGAAGAGATGGCGATACCAGTAATAATGCCGAGACAAGGGCAATCAGTTGAAAGCTGTATCATCACCAAATGGCATAAAGCAGTTGGTGAACAAGTAAGTGTAGGAGATGTTTTGTTTTCTTATGAAACAGATAAGGCATCTTTCGAAGAAGAAGCAACAGTATCAGGAACCATGTTGATCCAATTTTATGATGAATGGGACGACGTACCAGTACTTGTTAACGTATGTGTTGTTGGTAATGAAGGCGAAAGCTTTGATGAATATGACCAAAGAGAAGCAAGTGGCGAAGCGGTCACAGAAGCTTCTGAAGAAGTCGCTGGAGAGGCAACTAAAGTAGCATCTACAGAAGCTAATACTGAAACCTTTACAAAACAAGATACCATTGTTCCCAGTGGCTCTGTAAAAGTTTCACCAAGAGCTAAAAACCTGGCATCAAAATTAAGTATTGATACAGCAATGGCTGAATCAACCGGACCAAGTGGACGTGTTATTGAAAGAGATATATTGAAACTCAAAGAGCAAGGTATATTTGCTACCCAAGCGGCGTTAGCAAGTGGAGAAGTACTGAGTGCTACGGGTACAGGTATTGGCGGGCGTATGTCAGTTGGCGATATTGGCCTTATGACACCAGTGACTGGAACAGACGTGCCTTCAGAACTTGGCTATAGAGATGAGAAAACTACTAATATTAGAAAAATGATTTCTAAAGCGATGATGAACTCATTACAAACTACATCACAATTAACGTTAACATCATCCTTTGATGCTACTGAGATGCTAAGTCTTCGCAAGCAGCAAAAGGCATCTAATATGGAAGTAAATATAAGCATTAACGACATGGTTGTCTTTGCTGTATCAAGAGTGATTAAGAATCATCCAGCACTTAATGCCCACTTTTTAGGTGATACCATTCGGTATTTCGACAATGTACATATGGGAATTGCTGTAGATACAGAGCGAGGCTTGCTTGTGCCAACAGTTTTTAATTCGGATCTCAGATCATTGGTAAATTTGGCAGAAGCAGTGAAAGATGTGGCTATGAAAAGTAAAGAAGGAACGATTAATCCGGACTTATTACAAGGTGCTAGCTTTACAATAACGAACCTTGGCACATTTGGAATCGAATCTTTTACACCAGTTATTAACCCACCACAAACAGGTATTCTTGGTGTTAACACAATCACACAAAGAGTTAAAGAGGTGGATGGAGAGCTAGTAACTTATCCAGCGATGGGCTTATCCTTAACATTTGACCATGGTGCACTTGATGGGGCGCCTGCTGCTAGATTCTTACAGGAACTTTGTGTGGCGCTTGAAAACTTCACTTTATTACTCATGCAATAGGAGGCGAGATATGTACGATTTAATTGTTATAGGAGGCGGACCTGCTGGATATGTTGCAGCTGAAAGAGCTGGCCACGGTGGACTTAAAGTCATTCTCTTTGAAAAAAAACGTTTAGGTGGTGTTTGTTTGAATGAAGGATGTATTCCTTCCAAAGCATTACTAAATTCAGCAAAAATATATGAAAAAGATATTCAAGGTAGTGATTATGTTGAATAGATTATAGGCGATAGAATAGA
>JAQICP010000279.1 GCA_027858555.1 Vallitaleaceae bacterium | reverse complement strand
TTAACCACACCTTCTGTTAGCTGACCGGATTGCTGGTCTTGTTTTTGAACGACCATGACTTTTGATCCTATTGTAATAGCAGCTCTTGAACTGCCTTTACTATCACTACTTGATTTTCCATCATTATTATTCATCATATAATCCTCCTGATATATTGGTCCACGGGTTCTTACATACAAGTAAGAACATCTCGTATAATCATACCACAGATTAACTATTTTATCCTGCGAAGTATGGATGGTAGGATTATTAAACTAAATACGACACTGACCATCATGGAAGCCCACATGAGTATGGATACAGTCATATGGATCTGTAATGGCGAAAGCATGAGTGCTGTGAATCCAAGAGATAAGCCAAATGCATTGGCCAGAATCGGTCTGGCCGTATAATAATAAGCTAGGTCAGCCGCTTCCTCAGAACTCATACCTTCCTTCACGCGAACCCGCCATATGGAGGTGAAGTGAATGGCATAATCAATACCAACCCCAACGGTTATGCTGAATATGGTACAGGTAATAATATTCAGTGATATGCCTGTAAGCCCTAGGAAACCAAACAAGAAGAGCAGGGTCATCACTATTGGTATAAGAGAGGCGAGCGCAGATCTAACCTGTCTTAGTGCAATCAAAAGTAATAAGAATACAATGACCATAGCAAGGGCTGAACTCATCAGTTGATTGACTAACATGCTCTCATTTAGTTCCATCATCATGAAACTAGCGCCTGTAACTTGCATATTGTAGGCTGACAACGTGTTTTCTTGCTCTCCGATATAATCATCTAGGTTCTGCAATATGGCATTCTCATGAACCGTTGGGAACACCATGATCTTGAATTTCATATCAGGTATATTCACGAATTCACTAAGCAGCGACTGATCAATGGAAGCCGCCATACTAGGATCATTCATTAAACTCATAAAGTCAAAAGCACTGACAACTTTTCCCACACCTTCTTGTTGCCTTAGGCCGTCTTCTAATGCCAGTATATCCTGACCCATCTGTTCTAATGAAGTATCTGCAGGAATATCGCCGTAGATGAATACTGGTAAGGTACCCCCATTCACTTCTGAAATGATTTCATTGTTCTGGCTGACTTCCGTATAACTTCGATAGATGCTTAGCATATTGAATTCCTGTTTTACCTGACCTGCTCCAACTATGAATATGGCAATGACCACTACGGCTACGCCGATTGAAGGTAGGCCCCAGAATCTGCGGAGTCCTTTTTTAAGTATCCTATCCTTATGAACTTTGCCGTGTAATATGAGACCACCTGATAAAATCAATGGTAAAATGTACCATGTCGCTATGCCTGCTAACATAATACCAAGTGAAGCAAAGATGGCAAGTCCCTTGATTGCTTCTGTATTCATAACAAGTAATGATAAGAATCCTGCCATAGATGTCACCGTTGTAATAATCATTGGCACACCAACCATTTTAAGGGTATTGGTTAGGGCCAGTTTAGTATCACCATGTTCAACTTGCTCCTCTTGCACATGTGCAATAAAATGCAAGCCATCTGCACTACCTATTACTATGGCGAATATTGGTGCAAGGACCGTTAATATGGAAACCGGTTCACCTATCCATCCAACAATTCCAAGTGTCCATAATGCACCTATGCCTGCTGGTAATACAGAAAGAATCGTTCCTTTTTTGGATCTGATCTGAAAATTGAATACGATTAATAACGTAATCAAGGCTAGTGGCGGTACTCTTGTTAAGATGAAGATAATATAATCAAGGACCTTTAATTGAATATAGGTATTACCTGATATGGCATAGGTAAGTCCCGCATCTGTCATATAGCTCTCAATATCATTTAGGTTATCATGGGTTAGTGGTTCTTCACTAAATAATGTATAGATGTGATACATCTTTTGATCCTTCACTTTGATAGTTGAAAGATCGCCTAGGCCTTCTATTTGTTTTTCAAGGATGGCTAGTGACTGTTCATTAATGGCTCCGGTATCAGTACTTGTAATGGATCCATTTACAGTAACGCCTTTGTAATTGGTATCTATATACTTATAAAAATCAGCCAACTCGGTATAAGTTTCCATGCTGACTTTTGTCTCGTCCATCTCAAATTGAATTAACAGTTGATCTGCAGACGGGAAACTGGTATCCATTTCATCCAACTTGTCCTTATATACTGAATCTGTTGGTACAAATATCTGAAAATCACTGCTGATATGTATACGGGTTAGTCCGATCAATGCAAAAATATTAATCATAATCAGTAATGCGAATAAGGGTTTTCTGTATCTCTGTATAAGTTCTATGTAAGTTTTCATTGTGCTTTCTCCTTTATGCCATTCATATATATTTCAAATAGGGCTTGATTGTGATCTGAGTCAAGACGACTGACTTCATGTTCAAGTAGTATCATGGTGAGATAAGGTGCCAGTAGTATGTTTATGAATCCAACCGTTAATGTTTTTGTAGAGATATCTATAAACTCTTTTTTTTCAACACCTTCAATCATAATAGACTCAACGACTTGATTAATCATGGGTAAGATTTCTAGTTTGAATAATTCTTTAACTGTTTTATTAATCGCCAGTTCCTGTAAAACGATTCTTATAACCGTCTCATAGTCATCAAAAAACTGCCTTCGGTCTTCATATAGATACACCAGTTTTTCAGTGGCACTATGGGCTGTCGTTAATATTGCCGGCAATGATTTCTCCAGTGTCTCTTCTTTTAACTTAGCAACTAATTCAAATATTATTTCTTTTAAGAGATTTTCTTTACTTTTGAAATACTTAAATAGCGTACCTTCTGATACCCCTGCCGCTTCAGCTATTTCTTTTGTTGACGATGTATAAAAACCTTTTTCAACCACGACTTCTGCTGCTTTCTTAAGTAGTAGCGCTTTTGTCACTTCTGCTTTTCCCATGTTCGCCTCCTGTGTTAACCTTATGATTGTACTAAAATAGGATATAATAAGTGAGCACTCACTTATTATATCCCTGATTCCGATAGTTTGTCAACTATTTTTATTCGCCACTTTCACTACTCATTATTCTATCGTTATTGTTTCAGTAGAACCATTATCCCCATCCCATGTTACTGTGATATCTATGCTCTTTCCATCATGTACATTAATTAACGTACCTATATTAACTGATGATTTATGACTAAAGACAATACTCTCAGGTGGATCTGATCTAGTATGGGAGCTATCTCCATGAGGATATTCAATCTCAATTGTCCTCATGGATGCAAGTTCCTCAAGCGTTCCTTTATAAGTAACAATCAATTCTTGATTTCCATCACCTTCTATCCTGAGCGTACCATTATCATCATAAAACTTATAATAACCATCAACTTTATATTCTACCGTCCAATGATCGCTTTCTCCTAGTAATACTTCATCAACTTCAACTAAATCTTCATTATCCTTAGAAGTACATCCTGTTAATCCTAATAATACGCATAATACAATTACAATTTTTACTAATTTCATACTTCCCCTTTTCTGATATTAGTGCTAGATTAATCAACTACTAATATCACCCTAACCTATATAGTCTTATCTATACCATACACCAACAACACCATATATCATAATTACTACACCTCAAGCTCTTATCGCAAACTATTCACCACCAGTTCTTAACCAACAGTTCTAAACACCAGCTCTTTACCACTAGCTCTTAACCAACAGTTCTTAGCCATGAGCTCTGCCCACTAATCTCTATACTTAATAGCCAAACCTTTTAGGAAATTACGTGCATATTTATCAAGACACTGTACATAATTCTTATGCCCTTCTTTTCTAAACAATGCCCCTAGTTCTCCTTTGGTCACTGAAAGACCAGCCATTTCAAATATATCAAGCATATCCTCGCTGGATAATGAAAGTGCTATCTTTAACTTCTTCAACATAACATTATTCACATTATTGTGATTCTTAATGGCAAGGACCGGCTTGATTGTCTCGCCAGGTTTTGGTTCTTGAAGTCCTCTTTTGAATATAATGAAACCGTTCAAAAATGATTCAAGCATAAAGTGTGTACATTTTATATGTTCTGAGGCTTCCTTTTTATCATTTGCTTTTTCAGTATCGTCTTTGAAAAAACGATCTTCATAATCTTCGTACTGGCTATCTGGTGACTTGGTGAGAATCCTCAAAATTTCCTCTTTTGTATAAGTCATATCGCCAAGTTTAAATATATCGATCATATCCGTATTTTTTATATCCAGTGCATATCTGATTCGTATTAATATATCATTATTATCCATTGTAATCCTCCAAATTTTCCCACTTTCCTAATCTTTATCCACATACAAGTATCATAGTGCCATATGTTTCACAGTATATCATGTCTGCTATAAAATGTATCCCGCAAATAACTACACAAAATCCTTCAGTATATTAATGGCCTCATCTTTACTAAACTGACGGTGTTCCTCAGAACTTAGCCTAGTACTTTTTTCAACACGATTTTGATAGTGACTTCTTAACTGCTTGCCTGTTAGATGGTACTCTTCTTTTAACAGTTTATTTAGATATTTCACATCTGAAAAGCCGCATTTTTCAGATATATCCAGTATCTTTTCATCTGTATCGATAATGGCTGTAACCGCTTTTTCCATACGAATCAGATTAACGAACGATTGAAATCCTATACCCAACTTATCTTTTATGAAATGTGATAAATGATATCTGCTGATATAAGCTTCATCAGCCAGTTGCTGCAAACTGATTTTTTCTGTGTAATGTTCATTCACATACCCGATTACCTTCTTAAGCCTATCAAGCTCATTTTGTTTTAACCGCCCCACTTGCTTATCTAATTCTTTAAAGGGTACCTCTTTTATAAGCCTAGCCATTAGTATATGTATGCCCCCAACAGCCGCCATGAGATCGGTTGGCTCTCCATGTACTGTGTTCAACATGATAGCCGCCAAGCTCTTCTTAATAAAGATGGACAAATCATTCTGGGTGCTGAAATGTTGAGCTTCAAAGTTGACATTTAGAAGCGACTCAAAATAATGACTGGCAATAGCTTCATTAATCTGAATTGCCAAGAGCAGATTATCATCAGTAGTATGTCTAAGACAGTGCACCTCATTGGTATTAAGAAGATAGAGATCGCCACTATTAATAATGCAGTCATCTTTACTTAATTGTAATCTGACAGAGCCCTTTAGCATCCATATCAATTCCAAATCAGAATGCCAATGATAGCCTCTAGAATTAATGCTTGCAAAAAAAGCCTTGAAAGGTAAACCCTTATTATGTTTTATGACCTCGTATTCAAACTGCATAAATTCACTCCAAAAACACGTCCTGAACAGCAATATCATATTGACTCTCTGATAAGCCATGAAGAAATCCTGCCATAAGCAGGATTCTTATATGTTGTATATAATTATTATATCACATTATTAATTGCCAAGCATTACACACATTACCAAGGGTAGCGTTACTTTACTATCGGATTTAAAAGGATAGAAGATTCCTGTCATGAA
>JAQICP010000174.1 GCA_027858555.1 Vallitaleaceae bacterium | reverse complement strand
AATAGAATCTGTGGACCTTTTCTTTTTTTGTTGTCTTGTAAGTTGTAAAAAACGTTAGACAAGCCTTCAATAGCTGATTTCGCACCAAGGTATGAACCGCCGATACCAATTACAATGAGCACTTCAGCTTTTTCTTGAATCTTTTTAGCCGCTGCCTTAATTCTTGCAAACTCGTCTTTATCGTAATTAACTGGCAGGTCAACCCAACCAACATACTCATTACCTAAACCAGTTTTATTATGCAACATATCATGAGCTACTTCGATCATCTTTTCAAACCCTTGAATTTCATGCTCTTTTATCATGGCATTTGAATAATTAAATTTTAATTCCATAGTGCACCTCCTTTTTTACTTTCATGTTATATTATAGTCATATTCAATATTTAATCAATAAAATTACTATAAATAAGTTAATAAAGCGTCTTTAAAATCTTTTTTATTCAACAATCTGGTCATTTCTACGTATAAATATACTTTTACCTAATATACTGACAAAATAACCTGTTATTGCAACTAGTATGATAGTTGCTCCTGATGGGATATTAATATAGTATGATAACGTCAAACCACCCAGGCCAAAAACAGCCCCGAGTATGCCAGAAACAGCCATCATCCATTTTAAATTATGGGTAAAAAGTTTTGCTATGGCTGGTGGAATAGTGAGCATGGCTATGGATAATATGACGCCTACTACTTTAATTAAGATAACAATACTAAGTGCTATTAGTATATATAGAATAATTTCAAGAATCAGTACTTTAATCCCCATGATCTTAGCGTATTCCTCATCAAAGAGATATAACTTCCAATAGCTGAAGAAAAGACCAATCACAAATACAATTAAGATTGTTAACCCTATCATGACTTTCAGATACAGATTATTGACTGCCAAAATGTCACCAAATAAATAGGACGTCATATCAGGCGGATACCCCGGGGTCAATGCTATGAATAGTATGCCCAGTGCCATACCTGCAGACCAAAACATGCTGATGATTGCATCGGCATTGGTGTTGGTTTTTCTTTTTATTTGACCAACGCTTAAAGAAGTAATTGTAGCAAATACCAGGCCACCAAGTATAGGTTCTACACCCAAGAAATAACCTGCTCCAATGCCCCCAAAGGAAGCATGGGCAATACCACCACTCATACTAACCAGTCGTTTTTCAACTATAATCGTACCCATGATGCCACATATGATACTAGATAATAAGGCGGCAATTACTGCGTGCTGCATATAGTTATAATTCAGTATTGCATCTAACATCACGATTCTCCTTTTGTTTCCAATAATTCCTTCTGAATAACCTCACCCTGAATAAACCAATCAATTGGGCAACTATCACCAGTAGAAAATGCCTGACCTTCATTATGATGCTCATGCATATGGGCTGTTTTATTGATATAGATGACCCGATTCAAGAACCCCATAAGATTAGCTGTATCATGTGATATGATCAGGATTGTTATTGTCCGATTCAGTTCCTGCAACATCTTATAGATATCTTCTTTAGCCAGTTCATCTACCCCTGCTGTTGGTTCATCTAATATGAGTATGGTGGGATGATTCATGAGTGCTCTAGCTATGAGAACTCTTTGCATCTGCCCACCTGATAATTGGCCAATCTGTCTATCTCTAAGTTGGTAAATGCCCAGTCGCTCCATGACTGTCTTTGCATGGGCTTTCTCATGTGGTGAACATTTATAGGCAATCTTGATATGACGCGGTAGATGGCCCATCAAAATAACTTCTTTCACAGAAATAGGAAATTGTCTGTCGAAAGTTGTCATCTGGGGCACATATCCGAGAATCTGTGCATTTTCTACCACAATACTGCCGGATTTTGGTTCAAGTAACCCTAAAATTGCTTTCACCAAAGTAGTTTTACCGCCACCATTTGGACCGATAATCCCGAGAAATTCCTTGTCTTTCACTTCAAAATCAACATCCGTAAGGGCAACTATCTGATCGTAGTTCACATTCAGATGTTTTACCGTAATCACTGACATATCTGCTCCTACTTTCCTACTCTAAGACTTTAGTAAATGTGGTATATATGACATCTAGATTACCTAGATAATCCAGTGATAATATATCCAGTTCTATTGATTCACCACCAATTTCTTCAGCAATGGTTTTTGCCTGTTGTGAATCAAATTCAGCTTGGTAAAATATAACTTTGATATCATTCGCCTTAACAAAATCTATAATTGATTCAAGTCTTTTAGCTGTGGTTTCTTTGCCATCTTCTTCAATGGCTAACATCTGTAGACCATACTCATCTGCAAAATAACCCAGGGATGGGTGCATGATGACAAATGATTTAGAGGGTAGACTTTCAATAGCTATTTTTATAGCTGCATCCTTTGCTTCTAATTCCTTAATATAGACGGCCGCATTATCTGTATAAGTCAGTTTATTGACTGGATCGAGTTCTATAAGGGTATCCCTGATTCCTTCAATCATGATAATCACACGCTTTGGTGACATCCATATATGTGGATCTCTCCCAGTATGATCACGGTCACTTTTATCTGCTGTAGCGTTTGCATCTAAGGTATCCGAAAGCGTAACCTCATCTTCTCCAAAATATCTGGCTGGATATATATTGTCCACCATATCTTCTAGATGAACCACCTTTATATCCCTGTTAACACCATTCATGTTAGGTAGAATATTCGCAATCTCAGTTTCAACTCCGATGGCGAAATACACGGATGCATCTCCTAGAGCCGTCATTTGCTTAGGCGTGGGTTGATAGTTTGTATGACTACCACCTGGTGGAATCATAACCACCACATCAATCAGATCACCGGCAACAGCTTCTACGAAAGCTTGCTCAGGAACAATGGATACTGCTACTTGCAATTTTGTAAGGCCATCATCTTTATTCTCTATATTCGCACATGATGTTAGTGTCAAAAACAACATAAGTGAAAACACTATCATCGTATATTTTAATAGCTTCTGGTTCATATTCCCTCCTTATTGCCAGTCATTTGCATTTATAGTATAATTATAGCATACCTCAAAAACATGTCAATTATATATCAACTACTTGTATACAATTAATACAAGTACACTACTACCATAAAAAAGTTTTCACTAATACCGGTAACCTAATTTCATAGATGGCTTTAATTATATCTATAGAAGCTACAAAAAAGAAGGTGCATTATGACTTTAGACAATCTACTTAAGACATTGCATACTGCTAAGTGTCGTATGACGTCACAAAGGAGAACCATCATTGATGTATTACTGGCCAATGAAAACACCTTGCTTAGCGCAGATCACTTACTTAAATTATGCCAACAAAAAAATCCAGATATCAATACAACCACCGTATATCGGAATCTGGAACTATTAGATGCCCTTAAACTTATGTATACCGTAAACATTGACCGAAATACCATGGGTTACAAATTAGTGTGTCATGATTACCATCACCATCATATGATCTGTTTGATCTGCGGTAAGATGGAAGCTATAGAATACTGCCCTATTTCACCCGACTTAATTGATCAGGCGACTGCGCGAGGTTTTAGTATTACAAATCATAATCTGGAACTATATGGTTATTGCCATACATGCCACACGGACTTATTATAATTAGCTAGTGGACTTTATCTGAAGTCATCCAACTATAGTTATCCACCATAAGTCAATGCTTATTTAATTACCTTATTATTATAATCTAATATAAACATTGTAGGTTCAGGCTGGTATTAGACTGGTATAAGACTGATATTAAGTTTTTTTCATGTTATATTCAGTATTTTATAGTATTGCCAGTGTGTTATTGCATTCTCCATATGATTATCTATATATGCCCGATATCTATTAAAATCTCATCACCCAGATTGGCACTAATCAAATCTAGTACTTTCTTATCTGAAAAATCTACCGGCATGTATGAATTAATGACTCTCTTGTCACTTAATAAACTAAGTTTATAATAC
>JAQICP010000164.1 GCA_027858555.1 Vallitaleaceae bacterium | reverse complement strand
ATGAAGTTATTGAAGCGTTAGTAGAAAAAAGCAGGCATGGTATTTTTGGTTATTCTGAAAGTAACGAAGATTATTATAATGTATTACATACATGGTTTAGGGAACGGTTTAATTGGAAGATCAAACCTCAGTGGTTGGTAAAGACACCAGGGGTAGTCTATGCCATTACGACTGCTATTAAGGCATTCTCAAAAGTAGATGAGGCTGTGATGATACAAGAACCAGTGTATTACCCGTTTAGCGAAGCCATTCGAGTCAACGAACGGGAAGCTGTCATTAATCAATTAGTATACAAAGATGGTAGATATGAGATTGATTTTGAGGATTTTGAAACGAAAATAGTAGACCATGAGGTAAAACTATTTATCCTATGTAACCCACACAATCCAGTTGGTCGTGTATGGAAAAAGGATGAGTTGATAAGGCTTGGTGATATCTGCTTGAAGTATCAAGTACTGGTGATTTCTGATGAAATACATGCCGATTTTATCTATCCAGGTTTTTCTCATCTGGTATTTGCAGATCTTAAACCTGAATATGAAGCCATTACCATAACCTGTACAGCACCATCAAAGACATTCAATCTAGCAGGACTTCAGATATCCAATGTCCTCATAGCTAATGCCAGGTTAAAGAAAATATTTAAAGCTGAAATAGTACGTAGTGGTTACTCACAACTGAATATCATGGGTATTATTGCATGCAAAGCAGCATATGAAATGGGTCATCAGTGGTTAGAAGTACTCAAGGTTTATCTCACTCATAATCTTGATTTCGTTAGAAGTTATCTAAGTGAGCATGTGCCTAATGTTGATTTGGTAGAGCCTGAAGGAACTTACCTAGTATGGTTGAATTTTTCCAAGTTTCAGGCATTACACCAGCTGACAGACAAAGAGATGAATCAGATCATTATTCATAAGGCTAAGTTGTGGCTAGATGAGGGTAATATATTTGGACTTGGTGGCTCAGGCTTTCAGCGGATCAATATAGCATGTCCCCAGGCGACACTTAAAAAAGCTATGGAACAATTGACTGAGGGGTTAAAATCGATTGATTAAACCGTTAGTATTTTACTTATGGTAATTATACAAAATTAAATATAAAACTATAGACAAAAGAAATAAAAGATGTATAATGCTAATATAAAGAATTGAATGACATCAGAATCAAATTAGTAAGAGTACTGGATTAATATAAGTACTGGATTAGTATAAGTACCAGATTATTATCAGTACCAGTTTTTGAGTAATTGGAATATCTAAAATACCATGTTTTGCTTATTTATAAGAAGGCATGGTATTTTTGCCGCTAATATATGGCAAGTGAGCTCCAAAATCATAATAAAGGAAAGCTGAGAGGTATGAGCGTGAAGGGTTGGATTATCTACAAAGTACCAGAAAATGAATTGAATGAAACCCACTATGAAACTAAAAGATTCATAGAAGAAGCTAAGTTAATGGATATAGAACTAGAAATCTATAGCCCTAATCAGATTGAGATTATTGTGACACGAGAAGATAAAAGAAGTATTTTCGTGAATGGGCAAGTGGTGGATTTACCAGATTTTGTATTACCTAGAATGGGGTCTGGTACCACTTATTTTGCACTGGCACTCATACGACATCTTGAACGATTAGGTGTGCCTTGCATCAATACTTCATTAAGTATAGAAACGGTAAGAGATAAGTTGTATTCCCATCAGATATTGGCTGAGAAGAATCTCCCTGTCCCGAAGACTATGTTAATGAAATTCCCAATTGATATTGAGTTGATTAAAAGACATTTTACCTTTCCCATTGTTATTAAAACCCTTTCTGGTTCTCTAGGAAAAGGTGTATTTCAAGCTAAAAATGAAGAAAGCTTTATGAATCTGGCGAGGATTATCGAGATTGCCAATCCTAATATCAATATCATTCTTCAAGAGATGGTGACTGACAGTCATGGTAAGGATTTGCGTGTTTTTGTAGTTGGAGGCAGGGTTATTGGTTGCATGAAAAGAGAGTCTAGTTCAGATGATTTCCGTGCCAATTATTCAGCAGGGGGTACGGTGGCTCCTTACGAACTAACACATGCTATAGAATGGCTGGCACTGGAGGCAACAAAAGTGCTAGGACTTGATATATCTGGTGTTGATCTGCTATTTGATGGCGATCAGTTTAAAATATGTGAGGTTAATTCATCACCAATGTTTAAAGGCATGGAGTCTTGTTTAGAGGTTAATGTGCCCAGCGAGATATTCCAATATGTAATGACAAGATTTCAGTGGGGACATTAGGAGGGTAATATGAAAATCATATTTGAAGAGCCGGCTATCGGCATTAAAACCAATAGTTTCATGATGGAACAGCATTACTATCACAAAGTGCTTAATGCTCAGATTCATCAATTAGTTAGATTTTTCTTGAACATGGACAAGCAACGTATTATTGAACGATATTGCCATTTGAATCCACTGGTCAATAAGGAAAAATTAGACCAACTACTCAGTTACAAGCCCCAACATGTACAATGGTCGGGAACGGATTTATTTCACGTAACGACTGAAAAGGGGAATAAACGGATAATCGTCATTGAGAATAATTCATCTCCCTCAGGGCAAAAATCTATGCCACTACTTTTGAACATGAGGAAATGGGCGGCTATAAAAGATTGTTAGAGCAATCATTCTTACCCTTTGTAAAAGAGAGAAGAACCATTAATGGCGCTTACGCAGTTATCTATGATAAATATGAGATGGAAGCTTCAGGGTACGCATCTACATTAGCCCAACTAACTATCGAGATTGTCTATCTGGTGACTTTCTTTGAAGATGAGCCCAGTCCAAGTGTTAGATATGTAACCCAGAAACCATGGAATAGAATTCCAATTAAGCTGAAAACCCTCATTTACAACCCTATAATTGCTTGTTTAGCAGGTGGTAGGAATAAACGTATGGCTTCAAAAGCTTATGATTTCTTTAATGGGGAATTGAAAAATAATGGACTTAAAATACATACACCAGAAAC
>JAQICP010000095.1 GCA_027858555.1 Vallitaleaceae bacterium | reverse complement strand
CATCTACACAAGTCAAAAAGTGTAACAATTCATTATAATAGGCACCTGTTGTTGGCACATTGATACCGGTTTCAACAACAATCTCTTCTTTTTCACTTAATTGCCTTGGCTCGGCATCCAATGTATAGGCAATCATCTTTTCACCATCATACTCTACTACAGCCGTCTCAAAATAAACTCGAAAGCTCATAGTAAAAGGAAAGTCCGCATTAAACCATGCAGCTTCCGCTGAAATCGTCACATCTTCATAATCGTACCTAAAACGATAATGCTCTTTATAGTCTTTATCTTTGTTACCAGTGGCTGTAAACGAATAACGCTTCGGTTTTCCAAACAATGAAATGATAAAATCCAAATCATGTATATGAAGATCAAAAGGAATTAGACCACTTTTTTGTTTATCAAATAACCAACCGCCTTTCACCCATTTTGGACAAGCAGAAAGTCGCAAGAATTGAGCATCCAGTGGCTTACCGTATCGTTGATCTTTTACGATATCACGAAGAATTGTATATTCATTCCAAAAACGCATGACATGGGCTACAAATAATCTGGCATTCTTTTGCTTTGCAAGGTCCATTAACCGAACTGCTTCTTTTTTATTAAGCACTAATGGTTTTTCCGATATGACACTCACACCTTTTTCCAGCACCATCTCTATATGTTTTGCATGCATAAAAGTTGGTGTACAAATACAGACGACATCCACTTTTTCATTCTCGAGCATAGTGCTAATATCTTCATATAAGGGTACACTGAGCTCCTTTGCTTTTTCCTTTGCAGATTCCGAAAAATCACATAATGCCACTACATTGGCTATATCAATCAACGCAATATTACTGATATGTACACTGCCGATACCGCCTACTCCTACTACTGCAACACGTACCATACTACACCTCCTAAGTTTATACCTTATGTGCTATTAGTCGTGGCAATGCCACGGGTCTTTTGGTTTTCTTTACTTTGTTTTCGAAACGCATATGGTGATATACCAAAGAACTTTTCAAAAGTCTTTGTATAGTGGCTTGAATCGATAAATCCCCAGTCAATTGCAATCTTCTTAATAGGATCCGAAGTGTCCAAAAGACTAATCACTGATTGTTTAATCCGGTGACCTAATGCAAACTTCGCAAAGGTAACCCCTGTTACTTTTTTAAACAATCTAGAAAAGTGGCTAGTGCTCATCATACACTGACTTGCCGCCTCGTTCACTGTCACCATACCATTGGTGCTAAAAACAAGATTTACCACATTTTTAATCTCATCATGCCCAACAATATTCTCGGTCTGCTCTTGAATTTTGCTGTATTCTTCAATATTACTTTCCACAACATACAACAAAATTCTTGCTACAATGTTCGCTTTCCACGAAAGTGCAATGCCAAAATCTAAATCAACCGCTTCCTTCACATCATTGCAGGCTTGCAGTATTAATGGCTTATATTTTTCTTTAACCAGGGGGGTCGAGTCACTCTCCCTGGAAAATATCTTAATCCAATTAAAACCCATTGGTAAAATCTTCGAAAGACTCTCTGGCGATAGAATAAAACACATCATCTCGCTTGGTATCTCTTCTAGCTCAAATCCATGTGGTTCCCATATACCTGTGACCCAAACATCACCAGGTGTCAGCGTCTTACCTTTTCCGCGAAAGGTCCGCGTCACAACACCTTTGACAACCACACCAATTTCATAATCATAGTGAATGTCATAGAAGTTGTTATTTTTATCTACATAATAATCGTCAATTACCAAAATCGGATCAATAGGAGATACATTGAAATCTTTTCTAGAAAACTCGTTTGAGTCAAAATTATTATCGTTCACAGAACACCCTTTTCAGTATCATTTCTTTATAACTTCTTGCCTTAAAAACCAATCTATGTATCAGTATGAATTTAGCTTTCGAAGGTGAAATGTTATTATCTTAATGATTCATTTTTTGTCTATAGTGTTTTCATAATTTCTTTAAGGAAATTAACGGCAATTTTGATATCTTCAGCCGGTCGATCGCCACATTCACGTTCAATAGTCAAAAAACCATTAAATCCAATCCGCTTCAATGCCTTTAAATAGGCCACATAATTCACATGACCTTGCCCTAAAGGTAATTCCTGAAATCCGTCTAAAGCATTGATTGCATCAATATCACCTTCAGCAAAACAAGCATACACATACTCTGGGTCGTTTTCATGTAATCGGATGCCATCTTTAGCATGAGTATGCACTATGAACTCACTGACATGATCAACACCTAATACAGGGTCATCTCCAGTTACCATAATCAGATTAGCTGGATCGTAATTTACACACATAGCCTTACTACCAAAGCTACGAAGGAAATCACCCAGCACCTTTGTCCGCTCTGGTCCAGTTTCAATAGCAAAGTAGCCACCCATTTTGTGTCCGTAGTCTGATAATTGGTGACATGCTTCTTGTAATATCTTGTACCTTTCATGTGTCTTATCTTCTGGTACTACCCCAATATGGGTGGTCACAATCTTTGTACCTAAATCCATGCCCATATCCATCACACGTTTTAATAGCTCAATACGTTCTGCCTGTTGACTGGGTATACTTAACCCATGGCCACCCAGTTCTCCCAGCATAGCGCTAAACACCATGCCATGGTCATACACATAGTTTTTCAGCTCTCTTCGTTTTGTTCCCGTCATCGATGACGGTGAAGTATCTCCGTATGCTGCGTACATCTGTATACCTTCAGCACCAATCTCTTGAGCTTTTTTATACCATCCATCAAATCAAGTTTGAAGGAATCTACAATTACACCAATCTTAAAATCTGCCATATGGTCAATCCTTTCATCCGACACTTATTCCAAATTAATCGTCTCATCTTAGTTCATTGGAATATGCCTATAATTGTTTGTCTTTTTGCTTTATTATCACTAAAATATTTTATGTAAATCCTATTATCAGATATTTATTCTCTTACCGCGTTTGTTCTATTATAGGCGAATAACAATATAATCATGATTACACCATAGCTGATATTCTTAATCGGATCAGGCAATGCCAAAGCTGTCAGTCCATTACTTAAGACTACCATCAAAAGTGCACCAGCAATTCTTCCAGTATAAGTTCATCGTCAACCTTAAAGAGCTGTTCCACCAACAATAACAGCAATCAATGATTGGAATGCATATTTGTCAAATACTTGTGCACTGACAACTGTCATGTAAGCCGCTCCCAACATACCCGCAAAGGCACTAAGTAGTCCGGATAATATATACGATATAATAATAATCTTAGTAACTTTTATACCCGATAATCTTGCAGCTTCTTTGTTGTCACCAACTAGATACAACTGCTTTCCAAAAACAGACCGATTTAGAATATAGAACATAATGCCCCAAATGAGAATCGCATAGAATATAATAGATGGAACAACACCACCAAATTTGTATGAAACAGATTTAATAAATGCCGGTCCTGCATAGCCAAGTGATTTTCCATCTGCAGCAAATAAGTATTGGGACCTTGCAACCAAATTACTAATCGCCATAGTAACAATCATCGCCGGCAATCCAATCTTGACTGTACTAATGCCGTTGATGACCCCTACAACAAGTCCTATGAGTAAAATCACACCCAAAACAGGTAATAACTTACCATCTTGACCTTGCATCAAGAAAGTCGTCATAACTGCCGCTGAGGACATGACAGCGCCAACTGTGAAGTCCAGTCCGCCGCCAATCAAGACCAAAGTTTGACCTGCAGAAGCAAAGCTTAACAACACGGTGAGCAAAATTATGGAACTAAAAGTGTTAGTATTTAGGGAATTAGGTCTTAGAATAAATGTGAGTACTAACAATAAAATCGCAATAATAAATGTCATCCCTGCAGGGTTTGTTTTTATAAAATGTTGAATTTTAATCATGGGCGTATTATCCTTTTTAAGACTCTTTTGCATATTTTTCTCCTCGCTTCATCTGTCTGGAAAGACCTTGTTTTAGTGCTTCTCTTTGTGCCCTTGCGGTTACTGTCGTCATTAATAATCCAAGCATAATGATTAAATCAGAGATAAAATTTTGCCAGTAGGAGGTGATTTGACACCCCTCAACAACACCTTGAAGGAAGTTAAAAAAGTAATAGACAGCATTTTGTATCAGAACCAAAAAACCTGCACCAAAAAAACCGCATGCCATTGATCCCCAGCCACCAAAACCAAGACCACCAATAATACCTGCTGCTAATGATTTCAAGCCATAACTTTCAACTTGTAGTGGATTTCCTGACGCTATCATTAAAGTTAGAGCTATACCTGCAATACCTGTAATGAATCCTTTGAAAAGAAAGGCTTTCATAATTGTACTGGTTGGATTAATGCCTGCTGCAAAAGCATTCCTTGGGTTAGCACCAACTGCATAAATGTGTTTTCCAAACTTCGTTTTTGTCACTACTACCCACATCAGGGCAAC
>JAQICP010000075.1 GCA_027858555.1 Vallitaleaceae bacterium | reverse complement strand
TTTAACGATGAGATATATGGCAAGATAACAGTGGATAACAGTGAACTGGATGATATGATTTTAATGAAATCAGATGGCTTTCCTACTTATAATTTTGCTAATGTTGTAGATGACCACCTGATGGAGATCACTCATGTTGTTAGAGGCAATGAGTACTTATCATCTTCACCTAAGTACAATCGTTTATATGAGGCGTTTGGATGGGAAGTACCAGTCTATATCCATTGTCCACTTATTACAGATGAAGAGAACCACAAGCTCAGTAAAAGAAGCGGCCATGCTTCTTATGAGGATCTGACCAATCTAGGCTATCTTGATGAGACAATTGTTAATTATGTGGCGTTACTTGGTTGGAGCCCTGACAGTAATGAAGAAATCTTTTCAATTGAGGAATTAATAAGAGATTTTGACTATAGACGTATCAACAAATCACCAGCTGTCTTTGATATGAAGAAATTCACTTGGATGAATAGTGAATATATCAAGCACATGGATCCAGAAGCATTTTACAAGATTGCTGAGCCACAGCTTAAGTCTGTTATTACAAAGACTGATATGGATTTGACAAAGATTGCTGCATTAGTTCAAACTAGATTAGATGTGATCAATGACATCCCAAGCTTAGTGGATTTTTTTGAAGCGTTACCAGAGTATGATATCCAATTACATAACCATAAAAGGATGAAAACCAATCCAGAAGTAGCGCTAGAGAATCTTAAGTTAATATTACCTGTTTTAGAAGGGGTTGATGACTTTTCACTAGATAACCTTCATCAAGTGGTGTTAGGGTTCGTTGAATCAAAAGGCATGAAGAATGGACAGATGTTATGGCCTCTTCGTACGGCACTTTCAGGCAAGCCTTCCACACCAGGTGGTGCGTTTGATATAGCCGATATACTTGGAAAAGAAGAGAGCATATCAAGAATCAAAATAGCTATTGATAAGTTGGAAACTGAGATTAAGTAGGAACAGGTAATTAATTAATCGTTTAGATGGGAGAGTAGCATGCAAAATAAGAATATTGAACGCACTTCAACTAGAGCCTTCAGTGATGTGCCTATTAGCGCAACTGCTATTAGTCTAATTAAAAGTATTTTGTTAAAATCTAATCCTGGCATTTTTGGCCATGTATATACTATTAGATTAATTCAAAATGATTTTGTTAAGAAAAATCGCATCAAAAAAATAAGTGCTTACGGTGCCATAACAGGTAAGCCGGCATATATCTTCTCAGTCAGTTCTCATAAAAAGTATGCTTTGATTGATTATGCTTACTGCTTGGAAAATCTAGTCATAGAACTCACAGACAGTGGCATTGATTCCATCTGGTTAGGTGGGATGTATAAAAAAAGAAAGCTTAAGAAATTATTTCGTTTAAAAGATCATGATATGATTCCAGCAGTTATAGCCATAGGCAACGGTAAAATAAGTACAAAAACAGTTTCAAGCTCAGAACAAAGCAGGCATAGGTTGTCTTTTGGTGTAGTGTTTTTCGATCTGACCATAGGCAAACCACTCACCATGGATCATGCTGGTGAATTCGCAGACGTACTTGAAGCTGTAAGAATTGGACCTTCTTTTAAGAATCTACAACCTTGGACTATTGTTCAAGATACGGATAACCCTACGGAGACCAGTAGTCCTACCAGTAGTAATACTAAGATGGTAACTGGCGTTAAGATCAGTACCAGTAGCCGTAGGTATCACTTTTATATCAAAAATCATAAAATATCCGACCAGAAACACATGGACATCGGTATTGCACTTAGTCATTTCGACTACATGCGAAAGGCTAAGAAACTTAAAGGTCATTTTGAAATTCTTGATGGCTTAGATGTACCGGACTATGAATACGTAGCTACTTTTAAAGTGTTATAAGTAAATTATGAGGTGGTGATTCGAATGAATCATCGCTTTTTTGTTTATAAGTAAGTTAAAAGCAATACATCTATGCTGATGTCACTGTTACTGAATTTGAAAATCGCATTGAGGGAGAAAAGAATATATCTTATCCCGAAATTTCATATAAGATAATACCAGATATGAATCAGTTTGGTTGGTCAAATGAACCTGTGAGAGTTGGATTTTTTGCAACTGATGCACTATATCCGATCGTGTTTATATCTGATTCTCTTTCAATAGATAGCGAAGGCACTAATCAGTCTGTAAATTGTGTGGTAGAAAATAGTATAGGCATGATATCTACATTAACTGCAAATGGTATTAATATAGATAGGACGGCTCCAAGGGTTAGTATAACGAGTAAATACGAAGTGATTTGATAGATATTCTTGTAAAAGACGAAAAATTTGTATGGTTACGTGGTGAAACACCAAGTTACGATTTCAAATGGAACGGGATAATAACGATGAAATAAGGGTGATAGATAATGAGAATAATAATAATTGCACTAATTGTAGTTATTATGTTGGTTGGATGCAATGCATCCAACCAACATAATACAAAAGTTAATACAAACAGTCTACATAACTCCTTAGCCTCAGGGAAGGTTCTGGAATTAGAAGATGGTACGATTTATTTTACAACCAAAGAAAGTGATGTGCTATATCTGTGGCACTATGATGAAAAATTGGAATTGATAAATAAACAAGAAATTGAATGTGGAGTGACTAACTCTTGTTTTTACTATCTCAATGTTATCGGTGACAAACTTTATGGATACGACCACTCTGCTAGAAAATTATATTGTGTAGATCTAGATAATGATGCTGAGAAGTTAAAGTCAGAAGTGATCTTAGATCATCAAAAAATAGCAGGATTCTTAGTTCAACATATTTTTGTAAGTGATAATAGAATATATGAGTTTTCATATAGTGATCAAGATACTTCCATGGTATATTCTTACAATCTAAAGGGAAATGATCAGAAAGAGGAAGGGTACTTGATTGAAGATGATTCATTTGTGATGAAGGAAAAACTTTATAAGTCGTCTTATAATGGTTTGTT
>JAQICP010000021.1 GCA_027858555.1 Vallitaleaceae bacterium | reverse complement strand
ATATAATTATTATATGGTGATAAAGGTGGCTTTCATGGTATAATTATGGAAATATACTAGAGGAGGTATTTATGAAAAGAGTATTAATTGTTGATGACGCCGCTTTTATGCGTACTTCTATAAGGAAGATGCTTGAACCCCATGAATATAGTATTGTTGGAGAAGCTGAGAATGGGGAACAGGCTATTGAACAATATAAAAAACTAAAGCCTGATATAGTGACAATGGATATTACAATGCCTGTTATGAACGGTTTAGAAGCTACTAAAGCAATACTAGTAGAGGATCCAAATGCTACAATTGTTATGATATCAGCCCTCGGACAAGAAACTTATGTCAAAGAAGCAATTATAATGGGTGCAAAGAACTTTATCGTCAAACCATTCAAATCCGAAACTGTTTTGAAGGTACTAAGCGCTCTGCAATAGGATTTTGAAATGACCACATATATGTTATATAAGGTGGTCATTTTTTTTGTCTAAAATGCCAAGCAGTGGATTTCATTCCTTATCTTGAGGCATTCATCACATAAAAGTTTATAAAAATTTTATGTTTGAGTCATTGTAATTGCCGAGGATTTACTGTATTATATTAATAACCGACCGACCGACCGTTCGGTCGGTCGGTCGATATAATTTTTGATATGAAACTCCGAATATTTACAAAAGTATTATTCGAGTATTTACTCCCCATATATGACCTATTAACAACTACTTACGAGGTGAAAAGATGATTTCAAAATTAAGCGTTAGAAAACCCGTTACCATCGTCATGATTACATTGATTATTATGATCTTTGGTAGCATTTCTTTTACAAATCTTAGTACAGATTTGTTCCCAAGTGTGAATATTCCTATTGCGGCAGTCTCCACCATATATTTTGGTGCAAGCCCAGAAGAGATAGAGACATTAGTTACACAGCCCTTAGAGTCACAACTGGCAACTGTTAATAATGTAGATACGATTACATCCATTTCATCAGAGCACAGTTCGCTCATTATCGTTCAATTTGTGGATGGTATTGATATGGATTCGGCCATGATGGATATGAGAGATAAATTAGATTTGGCTACCGCATTCATACCGGATGATGTGGGCGATCCTTTAGTCATTAAGTTTGACCCGAATATGATGCCGATCATGGCGTATTCAATTACACAAGAAGGTCAAAGCATGGCAGAAGTCACCTACTTTGTGGATAATGTTGTTACACCTAGGCTAGAGAGTATCGAAGGTGTTGCATCCGTTACCATGATGGGCGGTAGTGAAAAAGAGCTACTGATCAATCTAGACAGTGATAAGCTTGCCATGCTTGAATCATTTGGATTTGGCAAGCAAGCAATATCTAGTATGTTAGCGGCACAGAACATGACCCTACCTGCAGGTACAATCACAGAAAATGATAAGGACTATTCTATTAGAGCTGTTGGTAAATTCGAGACAATTGAAGATATCGAAGATCTAGTGCTAATTGAAATGCCCTTCCCAGTAATCGAAAACCCTGTTACAGGTGAAGAGATGGATTTATGGGAAGTACTCGATGCTATGAAATTATATCCAGAGATGTTTGAGGGTATTGATTTATTTGGCGGGTTGACAGGGTTAACCAGTGGCATGACAAGTATGCCAGGAATGGATACAAGCAGCACAGAGACCACAAGCCTAGATACCACAAGCCCAGATACGACCACTACAAGCACAGACAACTCAGCTATGGCTGACATGGAGATGACCACTATCTCCATAAAATTAACTGATATCGCAACCATAGATTACATCGAACTAGAAGGTATTGATTATTCAAAAGTGAACGGCGAAGACAGTATTGCCATTAGTTTGCAAAAACAAAACAATGTTAATACAACAGACATTGCAAAGCTTATCAAAGAAGAGATGACAGCTATCATCAAAGATTATCCAGATACAGCAGCACTCATTACACTTGATCAAGCGAAGTACATTGATCAGATGGTAAGTTCAGTTGTTATTAATGCCATTATTGGTGGTATCTTAGCAGTTATGATACTATTCATATTCCTGAAAGATATTAGACCAACAATTATTATTGGTATTTCCATTCCAGTTAGTATAATTGCAGCATTTACAGCGTTATGGCTGGCAAATATTACACTTAACTTAGTTTCGCTGGGAGGGTTGGCCCTGGGAATTGGGATGCTGGTGGATAATTCGGTCGTCGTACTGGAAAATATCTACCGGATGAGAAAAGATGGTCAATCACGTGTGGATGCAGCTGTTAATGGTGCTAAACAAGTTGGTGGCGCAATCATTGCATCAACACTAACCACAGTGGCTGTATTCATGCCGGTTATGTTTGTACAAGGTTTTACAGCTGAAATATTCCAAGAGATGGCAATTGTGGTATCTATCACATTACTTGCCAGCTTAATAGTGGCATTATCATTAGTACCCATGATGTCCTCAAAACTCATAAAGAAACCAGATACAAGCATGCATCACAAAGCTATGGATAGAGCAAGAGCATTTTACTCAAGAATTCTTAGTAAAGCATTGAGACATAGAGTAGCTGTAGTTATTTTAACAGTCGTATTATTTGCCAGTAGTATATTTGGTGTGATACAACTGGGCATGGAATTAATGCCAGCATCTGATGAAGGTCAGATCAGTATCTCTGTTAAGATGCCTAAAGGCACAACCTTTAGTGACACAGTACTCGAAGTGAAAAAAGTTGAAGAAATATTAACAACTTTTGAAGAAATAGATGTGGTGAGCGCCTCAGTAACTGGTGGCGGTAACTTCATGGCTGCTTTCATGGGCGGTGGGTCTGATACAGGTAGTTTAACTGTTATATTAAAACCTACAACTGAAAGAGATCTTGAGACATCGGAAGTAGCGGATCTTATTCGTGATAAAGTAGCCGGCCTAACTCTGGCACAAGAGATTAGTGTTAATGCCATATCCAGTAACATGATGGGTGGCTTGTCAACATCTCCAATTGAAGTCAGTATTTCAGGTATGGATTTTGACCAACTTGAAAGCCTAGCGACAGAAGTTGCAAGTTTAGTCGAAGGTGTAGAAGGTACAACTGAAGTTGATAATGGTATTAAGATAGGTGCACCCGAGCTGAACATTAATTTAAGACCGGATAAAGCTTTGGCCAAAGGCATTTTACCACCAACAGTAGCCATGGCACTTAATGAGAAAATCACAGGTATTGAATCTACGAGCATTACACTCGAGGGTAGAAAAGTTGGTATCTATATTAATGAAACTAAGAATAATACGGTTACCTTAAGCGATATACCTGAGCTTACATTTACTTCAATGACAGGCGAAGAAGTGCTTTTAGCTGATGTGGCTGATATTGAAGAAGGTGTTGGCTATACTTCAATTAACCGAACTAATCAGCGTCGTACAATGAGTGTGACCTCCAAGTTATTAGATGGTTATGATGCAGGAACGGTTGGTATTGATATTGATGCTCTGATTTCAGAAATGAATATACCAGATGGCTATACAGTTAAAGTCATTGGTGAATACGATGATATTATGGATGCGTTTGGTAGTTTAGGGTTATCTCTATTACTAGGTATCGTCATTGTCTATATGATCATGGCATCACAATTTGAATCATTCAAGTATCCATTTGTTATATTGTTCTCCATTCCACTAGCCTTTACAGGTGGATTCATAGGCTTGTTTATAACAGGTACACCACTTAGCATCGTATCAGTACTAGGATTTATTGTTCTGTCGGGTATTGTTGTTAATAATGGTATTGTACTGGTTGACTATATCAACAGGTTAAAAGAAACCGGTATGGGCAGTATGGCAGCGATATTAGAAGCTGGACCTACTAGACTTAGACCAATTCTTATGACAGCGCTTACAACCATATTGGCATTAGTACCAAGTGCAATTGGATTTGGTGAAGGTGCTGAGATGATACAACCACTTGGTATTACAGTGATCGGTGGACTATTCATGTCCACGTTCCTAACATTGGTTGTTGTACCTGTAATCTATTATATGTTTGATAGAAAAGGTAGAAAAGCTGATCAAGAATCTACTGATACAGAAAACCAAGAAGTATAGGGGGCTCTTATGTCAAAAAAAGAACTGATATTAATTGCAGCACTCCGAGCAATCGGTGAGAAAGGCTATGCGGGCCTTACTATGGCGCTGGTAGCTAAGTATGCTGAGATAGGTAAGAGTACCCTTTATGAATATTTTGATTCTAAGGAAACCCTAGTTATGGAAGCAACGGTTTTTTTTGCCAAAGAGTTCATTGAGCGAATACATAAGGATTCATGGGAATCTGGGACTGATTATGAAACCATATTAAAGGTTTCGATTGCTAAAATGATGACAGCTCTTGGCTCAGAATTTGCAGATCATGATTCTTTCCTTAATGGGGTAACCCAGATGGATTATTGTGAGAAAACAAAGGATGCCTATATGCAGGCGATGAAACCCGTTATTGAAAAAGCTAGTGCGTATACAAAACGATTGATTACACTAGGTCAGGAAGATGGCGTCTTACGCCCAGATATTGATGACGTTGATATCTTTATCACCCAGAGAATGATTATATTTTTAGCAGCTTCATTTCTAAGGAATGATGTCAGTGATGATATAATCGCTAATCTAGATGAGACCAGTATCATTCAGTATATATACAATTACATTACAAAAGCCCTTAATTAATGCAAAGACCTTCGAGAGAGTAGGGAGCTGCATTTATGAGGACAGGAGACTATATAAGGCATCATACCGTTGACCATCTTTGGCCAGCGGTATTTTTATGAGATGACATCTAGCATGTGGATATGAATGTAATCATATAAAACTTCACATATAGTACTATTTAGATGCTTGTTTCTTATGCTATAATGGGAGTAAGCATATGATTAAAATGCGTTTCACATATGCTTATAAGAAAATATATACTATAAAGTACACAGAAGGAGATAAAATGAATAAAATAAAACTAGGTGTTATAGGTGTATCGGGTCATTTTCTAGAAAGAATCATGTTGCCACTTTCTAAGTCAGAAACAGTTGAAGTGGTTGCACTAGCTTCCAGAAATATAAAAAAAGCAGAAAAAGCAGCAGCAGATTGGGATGTTAAAAAGGCTTATGGTAGCTACGAAGCCATATTAAGTGATAATGAAGTCGAGGCAGTCTATATTCCCCTACCTAATCATCTGCATTTAGAATGGATTAAAAAATCAATAGATGCTGGAAAACATGTCATCTGTGAAAAACCTTTAACCTTAACAGATGATGAAACACTAGAGCTAATAGAATATTCAAAGGATAAAGAACCGATTGTTATGGAAGCTTTTATGTACGGTTTTCATCCAAAATGGCAAATGGTGAAAGAACTTTTAAAAGTGAGTGGCATCGGCCAAGTAAAAAGTATACATACCATATTCAGTTATACCAATAATGATCCAAAGAATATTAGAAATATCAAAGAATATGGCGGAGGCGCTTTAATGGATATAGGATGCTATGCTATCTCATCAGCACGGTTCATATTAGACGAAGAACCTCTTAAGGTTATGGCACTTAATTCCTATTCAGAATCTTTTGGGACTGATACATTAGCTTCGGGGATTATGGCATTTGAAAATGCAAGGGCGTTATTTACAGTTAGTACAGATCAATATCCTGCACAAGAAGTAAAAGTGTATGGTACTGGTGGTGTTTTAGATATAGTGATACCATTCAATGATTATTATGATATGCCAGGCCAGATTAAAGTCACCAATGCAATGGGTACAAGAACGATTGAATTTGAGCCTACTAATCAATATGGTGAGATGTTTAACGCATTTGCAGCTGCGATAAGAGCAGGTAAAAAGTCGCCCATATCTCTAGAGAATAGCTATATGAATATGCATATTATCAGCCAACTTAAAAAATCAGGAGAAAGTGGTCTTTGGGAGATAATCCAGAAGCTTTAGGTCAGGTTTATTAAAAGTATATACATTAAAAACGTGTACATATTTCAGTACATATTGACTAGGCTGATTGTAATCACTACAATAAGTAATCAGTACAATAAGCGCTTCTTTCTGTGAATAATTTTCCAAAACATGAAATTCATGTGAATTCACAGAAAAGACACGAATTGTCTGAAATTTTTCAAAAATACAGAAAATTCGTTTAGTTACCCACAAAACGCGGTACTTATCAACAGGTTTGTTGTGGATAACCCTGATATAACACCATCAACCGTTCAATAAATGTACAATAAATTTTTAGTAATTAATTAGAACTAGATATAATGGTCCTTTAGATACAGACATCTTATAGAGGATTTAAAAAGAGAGAGGGGCACTAAATGGCAAAATTATTTTTCAAATATGGGACAGTCTTTTCAGCAAAATCTTTGAATCTAATTGCTACAGCTCATAATTACGAAACACAAGGCAAAAAAATACTATTAATGGTACCCAAGATGGACACAAGAAGCGACGGTCATGTGGCTACAAGAGCAGGGTTTAGATTACCAGCTGAACTGATTGATGATGATACAGATGTACTGGATGTCTTCAAATCACATCTAGCAGAAAAAGAAAGAATTGATTGTGTCTTGGTGGACGAGGCACAGATGATGTTGCCAAAGCATATTGACCAATTAAGAAGAATTGTTAATGAATATAATACGCCAGTCATCTGTTATGGCCTCCGAGTCAGTTACACCATGGAGTTATTTGATGCCAGCAAAAGATTACTGGAATTAGCAGATAAATTAGAAGAAATCAAAACCATCTGTTGGTTTTGCAATAGCAAAGCGACACACAATCTAAAACTAGTAAATAACAAACCAGTGTATGTGGGTAAGTCCATCGACATAGGCGGTCTAGAAAAATATGTGCCAGTTTGCTACAGCTGTTATGCCAATCCGCCACTTGATTCTAAGAAAGCTTAGGCGTAAGGTTGGTTTTTAAGTAATTTTTTAGCCTTGTTTTTCTTCAACTGGCTATTCCAGTAGAAATCCTTGAACGGCGTAATGGGGTATATTATTGATTGGAATTTTGATATATGCTCTTTTCCACCAAGTTGTTCACTGATATCTTCAGGTAGTCGTTTTTTAGTTAGTATGGTTGCAAGTTGACCTTCAAAGAGGATGATTTTTTTTCTAAAAAAGTTATCGGGCGCCATCTGTAGGGGTTCACTACCAGCCCATATTATGGTGCCAAGGTGATTCATATCCATGATTTTAGTGGCATAGTATTTCAAGTAGCGCTCAAGGCTCCTACTGTGAATGAGTTCTGGAAAACCACTATGAATGACAAAGTATACAGGTCTTCCCCCGAAGGCTTGTTTTTTTTGCTCTAATTTTTCAAAAAACAACTTTACGATACCAGGCATACTATCCACATATAAAGGGAATATGAATAATAATATATAGGTACCGCTAAGGTCTTCGATATAGGCATCTTGTCGATTGATCTTAAATAAATAGTAAGTGTCTACAGTTAAATCATTGTGGAGCCCTTGTTGTGATGTAATCCATGCGCCAATTTTTTTGGAATTGGATTTTTCACCACGTGGTGACCCATTAATAACGGCTAATTTCATGTGCTAACACCTCCATGTTATCGGGACGAACAAGCTGACTGATAAAATGATCAGCACGCATATTCTTTCTGATTCGATTAAAGTTTTCAAAGATGATCTGGGCAGCCTCAGGGTCGGTATCCATGTCTTCAAAAAGCAGTACACCAAAAGTGTTGGCGGAGTCATATCTTTTAAGGTGATGGTATTCGCCTTCATATGGACGGATCAATGGCAGTACAGAAGGAATGAAGCGATCTAGGGCCTTTTTGGTTTCAGAACTCATAAAGCCACTGACGATAGGAGAAGCATACAGAAGCATATCCGCCTTAACAATGGTTTTCAGATAACCTGGACCGTCGTCTTTATGCATACAGACGCCAGGGGTCTTAACCCAACAATCCCAACAGCCAGTGCAGTAATTCAACTTTAGGTCTTTAATGGTAACGAGCGTAACTTGGTGGTTGGTTTCTAATTTTTTTGCAAATGATAGTAAAGCATTTTCATGGTCTAGCCATTTTGCATCGGTATTAGAACCATTAATAATTGTTATGTTCATGTGAACCTCCTTATATAACGGCTGTTATCTAACACGTATTATATAATTAAATATAAGGGTCGTCAACTATATTTGTCTTTTTTAATTGTATTCTAATAATTAGTCAAAGTAAGCATATAATTAAAAACCCCTCCTCAACTAACAGATGGGTTATCTGCAAGTGTGAAAAGGGTAATAAGTAGCGGGCTATAGTCTAGTCAAGACCATATGCTAGCCATTAATATATTTCTTTGGATGGGGTTTAAACTCATAATCAGATCTCATACTAGCTATTAGCTGAAAACCAGTTTCATCGAGGAGATCGACTAAATCATTAATGTGAAAAGGTTTTGGAATTAGGCCATTGGCTATGCTTGAAGATATACCATGTGTAAAAAGGGACATTTTTAGTAGTAGGCTGGCATTATCTTCTCGGGTAAATCCTTCTAAAATACTGTCCTCACCCATAATATCCAACATCCTGTTCTGGTCAGATTCTGATAGATCCATGCAATTCTCACCAGATACCATAAGATCGTTGAACAGACGCGGGTAATCCTTTGCAAACAGTATTTGACCAATTCCCATATTTAAGAAACCTATATCTGTATATGATTTTGTCAAATAGCCCCATACAGTTGTAGCTATTTTTTCTAGAACGGCTTGATTCAAATCATTGGCATTACTGAAATTCACATAGATTGGGGCTACTGAACAACCGAGCCTAGTTGCGACTTTTCTAACAGTTAACTTAGCTAAGCCCTCTTCAATGGCTAATTGGAAAGCTGTTTCAACCAGTTCTTCTTTTGTAAACTGCACTTTTGGTGCCATAATATCACCTCTTAGCTATAATATAACAGCTGTTATGTATTGTCAAGAATAATGTAACATCAATATGCTAATGTTATGCTAGATGTGGATTACTTATGATTGTGACCAGCATGAGCATCCTTCTTATATAATCGCTTGAAAAGGGTATAAAGTATAATCAGGAAAAATATACCTGATACAACATACATATGTAAACCATAAGCCTCAGGTCCTTCAAGATAATGGGATAGATCTAAGGATAAATCAAAAGTATTAAGTAGGAAGTCCAGTAGGTATCCAAAGGCGATTGATAAAGCGGATACAGTAACGATGTATATGATAGTGATTTTTTTACCAAGTGCCTTACCTATCAATGCTAAAGAAGCCGCATTAGTTACAGGGCCTACAAATAGGAATACAAAAGCTGCTCCAGGACTAAAGCCTTTCAATATAAGGGCGATGGCAATTGGAATAGATGAAGTGGAACAGATATACATGGGTAGTCCAATGACAATCATAATCAACATGGCAATTATGCCAGAATTCACACCTAAATCACTGAAAAATTGGTCTGGAATAAGTGTTGTAATGAGGGCAGCTACAATGAGCCCAACGATGAAATGTATGACGATATCATCTAGAAATTCACCAAATGCATAGCTGAACATCTTACGAAGCTTAGTTGAGAAGCTATCGTTCTTCATCTCACTGATATCATCCTCGCATCCTTGCTCACAACCGTGATTTGAACAACCGCAGTCTATTTCAGGGGTATTGTCCAGTGAAGCATCTATTGGACTATCCAGTGGAGCAGCGGAGTTTTTGATAAAACCTTCTTCTGCGCTTTTAGTCAAACCATCAGGTACACGGCTAGTTAAAACTACTTGATCTTTGTTGCGGGCGAAAAGATTCACAATACCGCCGCCCACTATACCAGAGATGAATGCAGCAAAAGGTCTGAAAATTGCCAGCACCGGCCCCATCAGTCCATAAGTGGCAATGATGCTATCAACACCAGTTTGAGGTGTTGAGATCAGAAAAGAAACGACGGCACCAGTTGAGGCGCCATTCTTTTTGAAATAAACCGCAGTTGGCACCACGCCACATGAACATAAGGGTAGCGGCACACCAAACAGAGAAGCTTTGATCACGGATCCAAAGGAGTGGTTGCCCAGATGCTTTGAAACCCATTTTTTATTCACATAGACATGTAGTATGCCTACTAGTGTTAATCCAATTACCATATAGTAGCCCATATCGATATATAGGACAAATAAGTTTTTTAAAAAATCAATCATAATTAACCTCCAAGTAGTTTCAAATCAAGTTAAGTGGTATAAGTACAAAAGCATTTGCGATGCGCATACGTTATGTACTTAAGATAGCTTTAGCCATAGAATTAAAAAAAGATATATGGGGTGCTATCTCTTTCTGTTTTACTCAGATAAATGATCCAGTCCTTGAGTAATAATTTTATACACATGGTTATCTAGGATTGTATAATGACTGGACTTGCCTTCCTTGCGGACTTTCACAAGTTTGTTTTGTCTGAGTACCCGAAGTTGGTGTGATATGGCTGATTGTTCCATGTTAAGAAGGGTAGCGATATCATGGACACAAAGTTCGGATTCTAGAAGTAGGGATAATATTTTAATTCTAGTGGTGTCTCCAAAAACCTTGAAAAAGTCTGCCATAGCCATGGCTTTTTCTTCACTAGGTACAGAAGCTTCTAATATATAGGCAGCTTTACAATGATATTTTTCCATTGATGAATCCTTTCTGGGGTAGTAGTATTTTATTAGTATGCGTATCAGTTAAGTGTCGCATGAACATATGAACAATCATTCATATGAACAGTATAACATAGCTATATGAAATGTCAATCATAATCATCATATCAGTCTAAACGACCTAATTGCAGCTGGTCTCATTTTCTTAATTACAAATTTTAGCCCCAGTTGTGATACAATATTACCATGTATTCAGTCAGTATATGATTAGACAAGAAGGAGTGCCCACATGAGTAAAACAATTGTAATCACTGGTTCAAACAGTGGAATCGGTAAGGCAATGGTAATGAATTTACTGGAACAACATCATGATGTGATTATGGTGGCTAGAGATTCCGATAAAACGACCCAGGTCTATGAAACCTTTTGTGAAAAATGAGGAATCTAAAATACTGTTCGAATACACAAAAAAATATATGCTTTAATGTTATTGAAAAAATGCTTTTAACAAAAAATCATTGATTGGATTAATTGTTATATATGCTGACATAGAATGGTGATTTCTATTGACTTATAGTCACCTTAATGGTGTAGAGTATTGTATAAGAGAAAAGGACAAATAAGTGTATTGAGTATAATGACAATAGTAGGTTTAAAGATTCATAACGACAATAGTATGGAGGTATGTAATGAGAATACTTGGAATTAGTGGCAGTCCATCTGGTAATGGCAATACGGCTTATAGTGTGAAATATGCTTTAGGTGTCGTGCGTGATTTAGGCCAAGAGGCGACCTATATATCTTTAAGTGATAAAAAGATTGGACCTTGCATAGGTTGCTTCCGTTGCAGTGGCACAGGCATATGCTGGCAGGCAGATGATATGGAAGGTATCCTTGAATCGATGAGAACCTGCGATGGCATACTGATTGGATCACCCGTTTATATGGGCATGGTTAGCGGACAGTTAAAGATGATGATGGATAGAAGCGTCGCTTTAAGAGCCGAAGATAATAGTGTGTATCCTTTAGCCGGTATAATTGGCGGGGCCATAGCTTGTGGTAATTCAAGAAATGGTGGTCAAGAAACTACCATTCAAAACATTCAAACCTTTATGATGCAGCAAAATATGTTGGTCATTGGTGATGGGCCCATGTTTGGCCATTCAGGTGGAACCATAATGGGTAGTGCAAAGTCAGATGAATGGGGACTCACAACAGTACGTAATCTAGCGACCAATATGGTTAGTATGATTATTGGCAATAAAAGCAGTAATACTAATCAAGCCTAAGACCAAGCCTAAAACCAAGCCTAAAACCAAGCCTAAAACATAAATGGCTGGCGATAGGATATATTAAGTCAAAGATAGTTCTGCTTTTGTCTTTTCAAAAGTAAAATAATGCGCCCACTAATATAATATTGATACCCCATTACACCTATTTGTGGTAAAATAGATATATAAAGAAAACATATAAGACATTCGAAATTGCATGCCTTATAGACTTTATAAAAGGTTTATGAAAGAAGGCGACTTCTATGCTTAAAAGTTCTATATCTAGAATGATAAATCTTAAAGTGAATATGTATGTCAATGCCACTACTGTGGTTAACTGTGTCTAAAACTCGCTATAAAAGCGAGTTTTTTTGTTCAATAGGATAGTTCTTCAATAGGTGTAAAAGTATTCTGTTTTACATCAAGAATAAGTTAAATGACATACATAAGGTATCAGACAAAGGAGGAGACAGCTATGATTAAAAATTACGTAATCGACACCAATGTTATGATTCATGATCCAAACTTTTTGTACAAGTTCTCTGATAATAATGTGATTATTCCAATATTATGTATTGAGGAACTGGACAATCTGAAGAAAAGAGATGGTATAGTAGGTTATAACGCTAGAAATGTTGCTAAAGAACTACAAAGAGTGATGGCGCTAGGTGATATTTCACACGGTATTAAGTTACCTGATGGAGGGACTATTCGCGTAGAGCTTAACAGCATGGATTTAGGTGCAATGCCTAATGGCGTTGATATGAGTAAGAATGACAGTAAGATTATTGCGGTCACTAAGAATCTGCAAGACAAGAATCCAGATACACTGACAATACTTGTTTCTAAAGATGTGTATATGAGTATTAAGGCAAGTTCAGTCGGCATCAAAGTTGAGGATTACCAAAACGATAAATTACAAACAGATGAAATCTATAAAGGTTATAGAGACATAGAACTAAGTTCTGCCAGTATTGATGCCGTCTACGCAGGTGGGTTGGTATTATCACCAGAATTATTGGAAGGTGTTTATCCTAATGAATTTTTCCATATCAAAAGCAATGATACCACAGGACACGAGGTCTTAGCCCGTTATAACGGGGAGAAGCTTGTGCCTTTAAAATACACTCATGATACGGCTTGGGGACTGACACCCATTAACCGAGAGCAGAAGATGGCATTTGAATTATTGATGAATCCGGAGATTCAATTTGCAACCATCATCGGTGGTGCAGGATCGGGTAAAACTATACTGGCAACGGCGACAGCCTTGCAAAACGTTATAGAGACTAATCGTTATAGAAAGATAGTCTTCGTTAGACCGGTTGTGGCAGCAGGTAATGACATCGGATTCCTACCTGGTGATGAGAATGAAAAACTTCGACCATGGATGGGCAGTTTCTATGATGCCATCGAAAACTTATCTGACATTAAAGAGCAAAGTGGTTCAAAAAGCAACTTTGGAAGCAAACCAACATTCACCGTAGATGATTTTATTGAACAGTATAGACAACGTGGGGTTATTGAAACAAGAACCTTCACCTATATGAGAGGACGTACTTTTACCAACGCCTTGGTCATTGTAGATGAAGCACAAGAGATGACACCACACATAGCTAAGCTCATGTTAACAAGAGCGGGTCATGATTCCAAATTCATATTCCTAGGAGATCCTAGTGATAACCAGATAGATAGCCATTATGTGGATTCAAAATCCAATGGTCTGGTGTATACGGTTGATAAAATGAAAGAGTTTAAGATTACGGGACATGTCACTCTTAAACGCGTAGAAAGAAGCCCACTTGCTAAGATAGCTGAAAGATCTATGTAGCAGATGGGGACGGACTTCAAATATACATATACCTAACCGCTTTTCTACATACAAAGAATAAAGAACAAACCGAGACAGATTTCACAGTCTCGGTTTTTCTTATACTTTAGCATATGATCAGGTCAAAAGGCTAGCGTAAATTTACTATCGGATATAGAAAGAAAAAGAAAAACACCTAAGTTATGATATTATGAGTTTGCAAACAAAATAAATCATAACAAGAAAGGTGTTTTTCTTATGAATAATAGTATACAGCAATTTATGGAGTTTGGAGTTAGAAAGTTAGAAAAAGTTATAGAAAGTTTTATGGACGATGAGCAGATGAATATTGGGGAGTTTGTTATTGAGCTGGGGAAGCCCTTGCAAGAACTCCAACGGGAGATTATAGCGGAGACCATAGAGACAATTGATGAAACCTATAGGAATTCTATATATCGCACAGATAAATATGTTATTGATCGATCAAACGTACCTAATTCATTCACTAGCACATGTGGTGAAATTAAGTATCATAGAACCTATTTTGAATCAAAAGAAACTGGTGAGTATATATTTCTTGCTGATAAAGCATGTGGCATTACAAAGAACATGAGGAAAAGTGAAGATGTCGTCACCCAAGCAATAAAACATGTGGTAGACAGTAGTTATAGACTTAGCGGTGAATATGCAACTAATACAGAAGATATCATCAGTAAACAAGCCATTATGAAGGAGGTTCATAGGCTTGAGATACCGGCATTGATCCCTTTTGTGAAAAAAAAGAAACAGGTTAAAGTGTTGTACATCAACGCAGATGAGGACCATGTATCTTTGCAGTTTTACAAAGTGAAAGGTGATTTAAAGATTGGTGCTAACGGCTATAAAAGCAATACCATAGAACCAAGATTGGCTTGTTTGTTTGAGGGAATTGAAAAGGAAAGTGAGAATAGTAAAAGGAATCGATTGTTTGGTAAACACTACTTCTGTGGTGTCTACAAAAGCAGTGAAGCCATTTGGGAGGAAGTCCTTGAATATATAGATGCAGTTTATGACGAAGAGCATTTAGAGCATATTTACATAATGGGAGACGGAGCTTCGTGGATTAAATCCGGTATAGATGTTCTTGGAGCTAAGTGTCACTTTGTGTTAGATAGGTTTCACTTAAACCAGGCAATAATGAGAGCAGTAGGCCATCTTTGGGATTCGGTAAGTGATGCGAGAACGGCTATATATGATGGAATAAGGAGTGAAGATAAAGCAGCAGTAAGTAAGGTTTTTGAAGTGGCTAAAGAATGGGCAGAAAGTGACAACAAACGAGAACAAATAAGAAGAACAAAAGTATATATAGATAATCACTGGGAAGCAATAATAATGCCAAACAATGATGAGTATGCTCGGATGGGATGTAGTGCAGAAGGTCAAGTAAGTCATCTTCTGTCATCAAGATTAAGCAGTCGACCACTAGGGTGGTCCGAGACAGGTGTTGCAAAAATGTCTAAGCTAAGAGCATACGTAGCCAATGGTGGTCAAGTATGTGATCTGTTAAAATACAAGAAGGAAAAAGAGCAACGAGTGATACAAGAGGAAATAAGAAAAGAAATCGACAAGCAGATAAAAAAGAAACAAAAGATCTATACAGATGTATGGAATCACGAGACCATAGCTGCCAGTATTGGTGAGATTACAGGCATGTATTGTTTGACGAAAAAACTTAGAGGTATCTGCGGATAAAAAAATATGATAAACTAAGGACAAGTAAATCTTATAAATTCATGACAGGAATCTTCTATCCTTTTAAATCCGATAGTAAAGTAACGCTACCCTGCATCTCTTAGACATTGACATAGGTTCTTGGTTGTGAGATTATTATATATATAAAGTAAGTATTTGCCTAATTTAAATATAATCTATATGAAAGAAGGGCCAGTATGAATATAGAAGAACCTGAGAATATAACCATAAGTGTTGTAGTACAAGCGCCAATAGAACATATCTGGACATGCTTCACGGAACCTCGTCATATTATCAATTGGCATGTAGCTTCAGGCGATTGGTACTGTCCTAGTGCCAACAATGATTTTAAAGCAGGCGGTAGATTCAGTTATAGGATGGAAGCTAATGATGGTAGCGTTGGCTTCGATTTTTCAGGCATGTACGATGAAGTGAAGACACATGAATTGATCAGATATACATTGGATGATAACAGAAAAGTGGAAGTATCTTTTTCTGAAAAGGCTAATAACCAGATCAAGCTTATTGAAGTGTTTGAAGCGGAAGATACCAATTTTTTAGAGTTACAAGAATTTGGATGGCAAAATATGCTTAACCGTTTCAAAGAGTACGTTGAACATAGTATATAAGATAGGATCAGTATAATTTTCATTAGATCAGCCATTACCTTTAGAGCTGATTCGAAAAAGGGTACAATATCGTATGAATGAAAGCTTAATTAAAAACCAAAGAAATCATAGGGTGAAATTACAGATCAAAAACTGACCAAATCTTATGAATTGACTATATAAATAACAGGTGACTATCGGTATAATGTATATATGACCGATAGTCATTTTTTGTCCAATATGATGCGCATCATAGGAGGAAGTACATGAAAACACAAAAAGCAATTAACACACATAATGCAATAGTGGACGCTGCAGCTATATTATTCATGAAAAAGAGTGTTAGTTCAGTTACCATATCAGAGATTGTTAAACAAGCAGGTGTAGCAAAAGGTACATTTTACCTGTACTTTGAGTCGAAAGATGATTTGGTATGGCATTTTATCGATCATGAACTTGGAGATGCATTCACTTGGTTCAATGAAATCATTAATAAAGGGTATGAGCAACAAGATATAGATGAGATTATAGATTTTATAATGGGTTTTGTTAAATCACATATAACTGGTCTTAAATTATTACATCATGTAAGATTCTATAGTTTTTTGGGTAAGAAGAATATTGAAGATAAATTCATAAAAGAGTGGATAGAACCTATCCATCTATGGCTTGAAAAGGGAAAACGTCTTGAAAAATTAGATATTGTGGATACTAAGTTCTACGCCATATTTATAACAACAGCTATACATAATATGTTAGATCAGATTATTGTAGGTGAATTGACCTATGATATTGATGAATTTGGTATTCAAGTGAAACTACTACTGGGGAAATTATTAAAATGAGGTGGAAAATATGAAATATAGTAAAATAAAATTATTAATCAGTCTATTAATCCTAATCCTTTCAGCGCTTGGGATTAGTCAATTAAAGGTAGAATCCAATATGGAAGACATGCTGCCACAAGACAGTAGTAGCTTAAAGGCATCACAGGATTTCAATCAGTACTTTGATGGGCAAGACCAGGTATTAATCATTGTAACTGCTGATGAGAATAGGATAGAGGATGATCCTGAGATATTTCAAACTACTGCAAAGTCTTATATGGAAAAGTTAGCCATAAGTCTTGAAAAAGAGGATTATGTGGACAGTGTCTTATACCGTGTTACATATGAGGATGTTGAGGAATTTGCTTGGGCGTATCTTCCTATGGATGTGTACGATACCATTGAAGTAGCTATGGAAGATAATGATATGGCGACCATTCAAAAGACTTTACTTGATATTGAGGCAGATAATGATAACCTGTCTGACGGGATGTATCTAAGTAGCGAAACTGAGTATCACTATATGATGATATTAAAACCAGTTCTAAATCAAGATGATTATGTAGGTTCTAGAGAAGCATTTTACAATGGAGTGAACGAACATATCAATAATTTGCAGAGGCAAAATCAATACAACCTATTAGAGGTGGGTTTAACTGGTGGGGGATTTATACAGGACCTTGAAGCGGATCGAGTTGCGTTTGGTAGTTTGGGCAGTACCATGCTCATAATCATTGTACTGATATTAGTTGTTGTCATACTATTTTTTGGTAGTTTGAAATTACCGGCACTAGCCATGTATCCACTTATACTGGGCGCAATGATGGCAACTGCCATGGCTTACTTGATCTATGGTTCGCTGAATATGTTCTCCGTTAGTTTTGCATTACTGTTACTGGGACTTGGCATTGATTTTGCAGTGCATCTGATTGCAAGGTATCAGGAAGAAAGAAAGACAGGCGCTTCTCTTGAAATGGCCATCCATGTATCAGTCAAATCGACAGGCAGCTCAATTATGATGGGAGCTGCTACAACAGCTTTTGCATTTGGTGCATTTGCATTTGCCAAATTTAAAGCCTTTGAACAGATGGGTATTATTTCAGCTATAGGACTAATCTGTTTATGTGTGATGATGTTGGTATTGATGCCAGTTCTTATTGGGCTAACAGATAAAAACTATAAAGAGAGAAAACCATCAAAAATCGGATTTAATTGGTTAAAATATCTCACTGATTTTCAATTAAAACGTCCATATATTGCAATTGGTGTCATCATAATCGCAATTGGTTTATTATTCACTAATGTGATGCATACAACAGTTGAGAGTGATATGAATGCCATATACCCGGATGATCTACCAAGTCTAAAATGGGCAGAGGTGGTAGAGGAAGCTTATGATATAAACATCGATACCTTAAGTGTCTACGTCAATGATATTGATCAACTTGATTCAATGATAGTCCAACTCACCAAGAGAGAAGATGTATTAAAGATTGAATCCATATTGGATTATATGCCAGAGAATATGGATAAGAAAATTGAAATTCTAACAAAATTAGATAGACTTCTTAAAAGTACAGGCTTAGATCTATTCACTGAGTATGATATTAGAACGATGACAATTAATGACCTGCCAGCATCTGTAAAAGCCAACTATCTAGGGAAAGAAGGTAAGATCAGAGCTGAAATAGTACCAGCTTTTAACATCTATGATAGGGAGAGATATGACGACCTTGTAATGGCTATTGAAGATGAGATAGGTAGGTCACCTGTAGGGCTTGCAACCATCATGAATGAAATAACCCTTTTAGTAAAAGAAGATATGATTCTAA
>JAQICP010000176.1 GCA_027858555.1 Vallitaleaceae bacterium | reverse complement strand
GTAATCTCGTGGTTATAAAACATAGTAGTCGAAGTAGTCCAAGTACATTAAATTAACATGGAATACACTGAATCTCGTGGTTAGTATTTATAGTAGTCGAAGTAGTCCAAGTAAAGCATTGTAATAAGATTTAGTATGAGGTAGCATTGTTTATGCAAAAAAATGAAAGGAGCATAAACAATGAAAGTAATTCAGATCAAAACAGAAGGAAATCTCATTCGATATTATCTTGCTGATGAAAAGGAGGTTCCTGTAGAACCGGTAATAAAGTTTCTTAAGTTCAAAGATAATACGGGTTATGCCAGAAATACACTTCGCATGTATTGTACACATTTAAAGCACTACTTCACTTACCTTGAAGATAGGAAAAGAGAGTTTGAAGTTATTAACATTGATGATTTAGCAGGTTTTGTCGCTTGGCTTCAAAATCCATATATTTATCAGAAGATAGTCCCTTTATTGTTAACACCAGCAAGAAAGCCGCAAACAGTTAACATCATAGTGGATACGGTCATAGCTTTTTATGACTATCTATCTCGGCATGAACTTTATGAAGGAAAACTTTCACAAGCACTGGTAAAATTTATCCGTCACCCTGGTAGAAATTATCGTGGATTTCTGTATGGGATTGCAAAGACAAAAGAAATCAAAAGCCATGTTTTGAAACTTAGAGTGCCACAATCAAAAATAAAAGTGATTACTAAAATAGAAGCCGCTGAACTTTTAAATAATTGCACAAATCTAAGGGATTATTTCCTGCTGTACATTCTTTTTGAGACGGGTATGCGAATTGGCGAAGTGTTGGCGCTGTGGCTTGAAGATTTCGACAGTTGCAGCAAAATCATTGATCTAAAAGACAGAGGCGAACTTGAAAATTTATCAGAAATAAAGACTGTATCAAGTCCAAGAAGATTGGATATCACACAGGAATTATTAGATTTATTTATGGAATATATATGTGCATATCATACGGATATGGTTAAAACGAATCATATCTTTATTAAACTCAAGGGAGAAAAGTCTGGAAGTGCAATGGATTATACCGATGTGGATAATCTTTTTCGTGTATTGCGAACAAAGACAGGCATTGCAGTCACACCGCATATGTTCAGGCATACATCACTAAGCCTCTTATATTCAGTAGGATGGGAACCTGAACTTCTTCGAAAACGAGCAGGACATAAAAATATATACACTACAATTAATACCTATGTACACCCTTCGGATGATGAAATTTCAAAAGCATTTCATGCCGTATCAGAACAGCTCAAACCTAAGAGTAATGAGGTGCACATCTGATGACTTCTAACACTTTGAAAAAGGCAGAACAAGTAGTCACGCGGTATGATGAAATGATACAGTACCTTTCCTCGGATAATGGCTATTGGATTAAAGATGTATGGTACATACAAGATGACGTATTTCAAAGCAATGGGCATAAAATACCAAAGCAAAAAATGAAAGGTTTATGTTTTGAAAAATATAAAAATCTACAGCTAAGAAACGAATTAAAATATTATTTGGCATACAGCTTAAAAACACATGGTTTAGCGGCTAGTACTATATTTAGAAATTATAGGGTTCCACTTGAGTTTATAGGCGAATATATGAACCGTACAGGGATGCCTGTAAGTTTTTCTAAGATGCAGATAGATATGAGTCAGATTGAAATAATTCTGCAAAATAAAGGCATTATAACTGGTGGCGCTAAAGGTGACTGCTATCGTTTTTACAGACACTTTATAAAAGGGCTTGTGGACTTTATCACTGATGCATACGATGAACGCCCTATGTTAGAAAAAGATCGCTGGTATGCAGTAAAAATAAATGGTATTAGAATCTCAGCAACAGCGAAAAATAATAAAAAAGTCATTGATTTTAAAGACATACCTATAGGATATAGGGAAATGATCAAGCGATATTTTCGCACCTTGATTACGAGAAGAAGCTGGTCCTTCTGCCTTGAACTACTGATATATTTACGCTACTTTTTCAAAGTGTTTTATGAGCACGGCTATCAAGATGGATTTTTGAAAGAACTTAATCGTGAAGCTATGGAGCATTATTATGTATGGGTCATGGATGATTATGCAGGAAAAAATGCTACTTACAAAAGTAAGTGCATTTCATACATTCGTCAGTTCATAGAATACATTCAGCTAGCACAGCATCCACAGGCACCAACAGAAGACGTGGAAAGATTCATATTTAAAGAGGATTATCCAAAACGCGAGCGCATGCAGGATACATTTGAAAAAGTGAAATACATTCCCGAACCAGTGAAAGTGCAGTTAGATGCATGTATTTATGAACTAGATGACCCAGCTATGGTTCCGATTTATATTCTCCTTCGTGAAACCGGATGGAGAGGAACTGATATTTTTAATCTACGATACAACAATTGTTTGGAGCATAAGTGGAATTCTCTTGAAAAAAGATATGTCAATTATCTTTGTGGAGAGATTACAAAGACAGATATTCCTTCACATAGGATACCAATACGAAGCGAAGTTGCTGATATGTTAAAGAAACTATCAGAAGAAGCTAAAATCAATAGCGATGAGAATAACAATCCTTATGGTTACTTATTTAATACCTATGAGGGTCGAGGTATTGGACTACCTATGAAGAAATCAACATTTGTAAATGCTGTAAAAAAACTTATAGTTCAGAAAAATATAGTAGATGGGGACGGAAATACTTATCATTTCAAGACCCATACCCTTCGTCATACTCGAGCTATGGAATATGCTGAAAGTGGGATGCCAATAGGCATTATACAACAAATCCTTGGACATTGTAGTTTGCAGATGACTTTGCATTACGCAAAAGTCTCGGAAAATACAATGTATGAGAAATGGAAAGAAACTGAGAAACTAAATCTATTTCAGTTGAATGGAGCAAGGAAACCGAAAGAAAGCAATATAAAGAAATATGAAGAAGAAAGTCTCCATTACCAATATGTTCGCCAAAACTTAGATGCTGTAAAAGTACCTTTTGGAACTTGCTTTAAACCATCGAAACTTTCATGTCGAAACCAAATGAATCAATGTCTGGGGTGTGGAAGTTTTTGTAGCACTAAAAGTAACATTCCAGAGTTTGAAGAAGAAATTAAGCGTGTTAAAAAACTGATTGGAATTAGTAAAGCAAATGGTCGCGATGACTGGGAAGAAAAAAATAGGGAATACCAAAAAATACTAGAAAACATGGTGAAGCAAATTAAAGAAGAAGGTATTGTTCATAAGAACGGAAGTCTTCGGGAGGCACCGCCATGGCAGGAAGTATAAAAGGATTAGAATTAAACTGGAAACAAAGAACAGAGAAGACATACAAAGATGCAATGAAAACAATAGATGATTTACATAGTCAGGGAAAAGAAATCAACTTTAATAGCGTTTCAAAAGCAAGTAATATATCTAAAAGTTATCTATATAAAGAACCAAAAGTACGTAAAATGATTGAAGAAATACGGAAAACAGAAGTAAGTAACAAAATGAATCAAAGAGCAAAATATGATAAAACATCTAAGTCAAAAGATGTAATTATAGATGCAAAAGATAGAAAAATAGCAAAACTCGAAGATGAGAATCACAAGTTATTCCATGAAATAGAATATCTTCGAGGGTTATTATATCAGAAAATATAACTACTTAGACTACATGTAGTCTAAGTTAAAAGCGTGTTGGAATGGGGCTTTGAGGCCCCTGACCACGAGATTAAGCATGGAGGGTAAGGTATGATATGTACTAAAAAAATATTTTGTGTAATTTTAATTTGTGTTTTATTGGTAGCTTGTCAGACAGGTGTTAAAGAAGAAGCTGAAAAACTTACACTTAATGAAAAAGATATTGTACTTGAGAAAGATCTTGGAGAAGCAGTTCCTTTTGATATACGAACTTATCATTATGGGAAAATGGATGTAGAAGAGATACAATCATGGGAAGAGTTAATATATGAAAAATATGATGTAAAAATATCCTTAAAGGATGGTGGAGTTTTCTGGCAGAAATTTGATGGGTATATGCAAGCTTATTGTGTCAAAGATGACTCGGTTAATGGATTTGTGTTCATTCCTAATACAGCAAAAATATACTTAGATAATTTTATTGAAGATAATAGTATTTTACCATTAAACGAATATGTTAAAGATAATGAAACATGGAACAATCTTCCATTGATGATGCAAGATATGTACAAGGATGAAAAAGGAAATATATGGGCTATACAATACGGATTCGAACCTACATTCGGTGCACGTTACATTAATAAAGAATGGCTGGAAGATAGTCAATTACCATTGCCTGAAACATTAAATGACCTATTAGAAGTAGCCGCGAATTTCAGTAATAGGGCTAGTAATGAATATTTTACAAGTGTAGGCGACTATAAACCTATTAGAGGGTTAACAGATATATTTAATGCTAATGGATGTTATATAACCTATGGAGAAATTAATGGGTTTTCAAGTAGTGTATCTTACGATCCAGAAACTAAAACCTTTGAAGATAGCATGTTAAAACCTGAGATGAAAGATACATTGTTATATATTATGAATATGGTACAAAGTGAATATATTTATGTAAAAAAA
>JAQICP010000413.1 GCA_027858555.1 Vallitaleaceae bacterium | reverse complement strand
AACAAATTCAAAAACAGGAAATTTAAAATTGGTTCTTTTACCGCTTGCTCAAATGTGACCGGAATTATTACACCATATCATGAGATGGCAAAAATTATGCATGAAAATGGTGGATTATGCTTTATTGATTTTGCTGCTTCAGCACCATACGATAAAATAGATATGCATCCTGAAGATTCCATGGCGAAATTAGATGCCATCTATTTTTCACCCCATAAGTTTCTGGGAGGACCGGGTTCTTCAGGGGTGCTAGTCTTTGCAGCTGAGTTGGTTACGAATCAAGTACCGGATCAGCCTGGTGGTGGTACTGTGGATTGGACTAATCCTTGGGGTGGATATAAATATGTAGATGATATTGAAAGCAGGGAAGATGGTGGTACACCTGGTTTTCTTCAAGCCATAAGGACAGGCCTTGCTATTCGTTTGAAGGAGCAGATGGGTATAGACAAGATGGCTATTCGAGAAGCCGAATTAGTAGAAGTATTATTTAAGGCACTTTGTAATGTAGATGGATTAGAGCTATTAGCAAGCGATGTAAAACACAGATTAGGCATCATCTCTTTCTATGCTCACGACATTCATTATAATTTATTTGTTAGGTTGCTTAATGATCGTTTTGGCATACAGGCAAGAGGTGGCTGTTCCTGTGCGGGTACTTATGGGCATTATCTACTTCACATCGATCAGGAAATCTCAAAGTCTATATCAGAGATGATAAGTCTAGGGGATCTGTCAAAGAAACCAGGTTGGGTTAGAATGTCCGTCCATCCGATGATGACCAATAAAGAAGCACTATATGCAGCAAATGCAATCAAGGAAATCATTATTAATATTGAAGAGTGGGAAAAGGATTACTACTATATTAAGGGAAAAAATCAGTTTGAACATAAGGAAAGGCCACTGCGGATTCCTATTGAAGAAATGTTCACATTATAATAGCAGCAAAATAATAAGCTATCATCACTGGAGATTTATCGTGATGATAGCTTTTATTAGTAGTTGGATTCGCTGTAAGAGATACCTAACTCTTTTAATAAGTTTTCTACATCGTTGTAGGGTGCATAGATGGCACCTCTATCGATAAGCTTGACCTGTGTGACCTTGTTGGTATCAAGTTCCAATCTAAGGGCTTCTAAGGTAACCTCAGTACCTGCGTAGAATATATCTGTGTTATCAATTATTATTTCAGGAGTGGCATCAACTAAATCATTAGTATCAACTTCATTAGTCGGGGTGTTTTTGGAATCAGTTGAGCTGTCAGGACTTTTGGAGAATAATGAATCTAAGAAACCATTTTCTGTAACGCCATCTCCAGTGCCTTCTCCACCGCCACCATATTGATAACCTAGAAAGAAAGATAATAAAAATGCAATAATGAGTATCAGCACACCAAATAATATGCGTTTTCTGAAACGTCTTTTTTTACGTCTTAGTTTTTTTTCGCCTCTTGTCAGTTTAACCTTGCTTTTTTCTAATTCGGTCAGTGTTGGATCCATAGATTCTTTAGATGTTTTCATAATACCTCCTAATATTTTTTGTAGTTATATAGTGCCTATATGCTTACTCAATGTTAATCGTTAATACGAAATAGTGTATCAATAATGATAATTTCTTGATATGATTCTCGTAAAATATCCATGCTATCAGAAACTAATGGAATATAGAATTGCTTTATTGCATTAGGGTCGAATTTAATAGTAATTAATATGAATGACCGATTGTTTCCATTGGTCTTAATTTGATTAACAAGGTATTCAGCGATTTCCTTTTGTTTGAGTTGGTGTAGGTGGTCATCTAACCTTTCATCTTCGGAGATGATGATCTCTGTAGGTTTCCCATTATACAAAAGCATACCTGTATCTAGATTGAAAGTCAGGTCAATGAATTCAAAGGTACCTGCAATGACTTGATATTTGTGAAGATTTTCCATCAGTACATTGGTATCGGTTAAGGACGCTAAAGCTTCCCGTTGTTCACTATCTGTCATATCTTGCTGTTCTAGAATAGCGCTTATATCTTTGGCATCAGCTTCTAAAACATCGGTTAGTTGCTCTAGTATCTTCTGATACTGATCAATAACTTGCTGGTCTGTTTCAGACTGAGCCTCATAGCTTTCTGAAAGTTGTTCTAACTCAGATTGAAGTTGCGTATTATTAGTTTCTGTTGTTAGCAATTCTTCTGTAAGTGTATTGTTTTCTTTTGAAAGCGTATCATTCTCTTGAGTAATATTATCAACCTGACCAGTAGCAGACTCAGCTGTAGTGTTCATATTAAGCATTACTGCAAAGAGTATGATCAATATGATATCAAGTAGTGCGGTCAAGTCAACAAAGTTATCACGTTTCATATGACCTCCTATTCGTTCTTATTAATCAGTGCTTCATATTCGAAAGTATCCATTCGATTAAAAAGAATTGTAATCATTTCATGATTGGTTTCAATTCTACTATTAATAACACCACCAATTGCTTTAAAGATGATTGCGCCTACTAGTCCCCAAAAAGTGGAAGTAAGAGCAGTGGTGAAATTGACTATTATTTCGCTACCGCTAAAAGTTACTAGCCTGATGAGTGAAATGATTGTACCGAGTATACCAAGTAATGGAAAGATATTGGATATACTGGTGAAAAGATGCACAAGCTTCGTCTCTTTTTCCTTTAATTGACGGATATAATGAAGGTCTATTGTCTTGTCTTTATGAACTTTAAGAAGCACCTTATCAATGGGCATATATACAGTAGGATTAAGTTCTTCATATAGAAGATTGGTTTGGTTTTTTAGTTGATAAGCAAGAAATCCGTTTAAAACACCCCAAAGAATGATGATGCCATCAAAACCAATAAGATTGGAAAATATAACTGATAGATTCATAGTATGCTCCTTTATTGCTCGTATATTTTGGTGGACTATAATAGAAGTATACCATATTACAATTTAACTGACTATCCTATACTAACCATTGGAGAAAGAATCCCTGTATTATTATATGAATGAACCTTATGATTTATAAAAGACTGAGAATCTATTGTTGAAATGGTTGACAAGACATGATCCTCATGTTATAATTTCCTAGCGTGTAAAAGAAGAAGAGTATCCACTCTCACCTAAGGGCTTTGCGT
>JAQICP010000407.1 GCA_027858555.1 Vallitaleaceae bacterium | reverse complement strand
TTATTGATATTATTGATATTATTGATATTATTTTATCAATTCTAGCAATTATTATGACCACTGTCAACAGTTGAGGCGGTCTTGTTTTCGCATATTGATTTTAATTTATACATACATATACATCTTCACGTTCTTCTATATTAGCATCACTCAATCTAATGTATGTATTTGCTCTTCTAGTGACTTATATACTTTTTTTCTGGTTAACTCAACTAGACCGAGTTTTGTGATATCAATCACTTCAGTTTTTATACGATCTTCATTAGCAAGACGTCTAAGCTCTTCTAATAACTTCAACTTTTGTTCTTCACTGGGCATATCTATGAAATCTATAATAATGATACCTGATATATTTCTAAGGCGCAGTTGATGCATGATGATAATTGCAGCTTCCATATTAACCTTATAAAAGAAATCCACAACACCCTTTTTCATATTAATCTTGCCCGAATTAACATCAATGGCGGTTAAAGCTTCAGTTCGCTCAATGGTTATATTGGCCCCACTTTTTAACCAAACCATCTTATTCAAGCCTTTTTCGATCTGCTTTTTAAATTCTAAAGCTTTATATAGATTGAAATCGCCATAATCTTTATAATTAAGTAAATCTTGGTCGATCTCTGCAATTTGGGCTTTTTTGTAAAATGTTTCATCATCAAAACGAATGACTGATAGTTTTGATTTGTAGGTATCACGAATAAAATTGATAAACTGTGGTGGCTGTTCATACAGGCATGACCTAAATGGCCTGTATTTCATAATACCTGTAATCTGTTCATACCGCTTTGTTAACATTAATAGTTCGTTTTCAAGTAAAGTTTCGTTCATATGAAGCGCATTAGTTCTTACAATAAACCCAAACTCTTTTGATTTATAAGGCATAATGCAATTCTTTAAACGTTTTCGTTCTTTGGTTTCTTCAATCTTGTTAGAGACGCCAATGAAAACGTTACCGAATGTCAATACCACATGTTCTCCCGTGACATTAATATGCGGGGTGACTTTTGGCGCTTTATTATGGTCACCTTCTTTTACGACTTGCACCACTAATTCATCATTTACGGCAACTTTATCCTTGTAACTTTTTCCATTGGTAAAAAGATGTTTTTGCCTGGGTTCAATAGGCATAAAAACCTCGGATTCTAACCCAATGTCAATAAAGGCCGCATTAATACCCTTTGCCATACTGGTCACTTTGCCTACATAAATATTACCAATGATTTTATGGTGGGTCTTAGATTCCATCTGAATCTCTATTATCTTACCTGTCGAACTTAACAGACCTGAATATATGCAATTCCCATCAGTTGTAATTACAATTTCCGCCATAATGAACAATCCCTCATCTACTGATCTATATTGGTGTTACCGTTTCTCCAACTAAATTCACATATGGGTTGATACCCATCATTATATCATTCCGCATAATCTGAAAATCAAAGCGGTTGTATTCTTGGTTGATAAATGCACATAATTCTCGAAGAACCACATCAGGTTTAATATTAAACGTACTGCCTGATGATAGAATCATAACCAAACCATCCCCCGTATGGACCAAACCAAAAATACCAGGTTTAATATCCATTTCCTTTAACTTGCCTTTTTTAGTCTTCTTAGTCACAGTAATAGTCTCTTTACTCAACAAACCATCCAAATCAAAATCATTGATTTTTCCGGTGATTGTATAACTTGCACCCAGTACGGCGGCCATGCCTGCTGCTGCTTTTTCTTCAAGCATAACTGCTGCTGTCACCTTGATACCTTCTGGCGAGGCATTATTGATAGCAGATATCAAATCATCCAAATCCATGGATTCTTTTAGTTTCAGATCTAAGTACTCACCTACAGAACCTATACCAAGGGTAAGTGGTGAGGCTATTGAAAATATCTGGTGAGGATTATACCCTTCTGAATAAGCAATCGGTATATCCGCTCTTCTGAAAGTCTTTTGAAATGTCCGCATCAGATCCAAATGACCAATAAATCTTAAGGCACCTTGTTTTTCAAACTTAATTCGTATTAATATCGGGCTTTTCAACTCCGTGTTTGTCAACATAGCAGATACCTCCTTTATATATGGTTGCACCACAATGAGCACAACCTTCCATGCAGTTTACTGTTAATTCTTCAGCCTTAGCCTGCTCATATTCATTGTATAAGAATTTTTTACTAACGCCGATATCAATGAAGTCCCAAGGAAATACCTCATCTTCGGATCGAACTCTAGTCGTATAAAAGTTAGTGTCGATGCCCGTCTCTGCAAAAGCTTCAACCCAGTATTCATACTTGAAAAATTCTGACCAAGAGTCAAAACGGGCGCCTTTGTTATAAGCAGCCATTATGGTAGCAGATAACTTACGGTCACCTCTAGCCATGACGCCTTCAATAACAGAAGTCTCGGCATCATGTGCATTGTATTTAATAGTCTTCTTATCGATTGTTCGCCATAAATGACCTTTTTTCATAATAAAGTTCTCTGCCGTGTCCTGTGGACTCCATTGAAATGGTGTAAAAGGCTTTGGCACGAAGAAAGATGTACTGACGACGATAGAAGGCTTCTTAGGACGCATCTCTTTTGGTAATTCATAGTACTTTTCAACAATTGCATGGGATAAATCTGCAATAGCCTCTACATCTTCCATGGTTTCTTCAGGAAGTCCCAGCATAAAGTAAAGCTTAAGTCTATTCCAACCACCACTAAAGGCAGCTTTTGCTCCATCTAATATCTCTTTTTCTGAAATGCCTTTATTGATGACATCACGCATACGTTGTGAGCCAGCTTCTGGTGCAAAGGTCAAACTTGATTTACGAACTTCTTGCACTTTCTGCATCAACTCTAAAGAAAAAGAATCAATTCTAAGTGATGGTAAAGATATATTAACCTGCTTTTCTTTGCCAAGTGTATCGATTAGATATTCTGTAATCTCTTTTAGCTCACCATAGTCACTTGAACTTAGGGAAATCAAAGATATTTCATCATGCCCTGTATTCTTAATTAACCGCTCAGCCTGCTCTTTTAATATCTGTGCGGATTTTTCTCGAACTGGTCGATAGATCATCCCTGCCTGACAGAAACGGCATCCCCTTGAACAGCCCCTAAAAAGCTCCAGTACCACACGATCATGAATCGTTTGAATATAAGGTACAATTGGTTTTTCAGGAAAGCTGCCATTGGTAACATCCATGAGAATCTGCTTTTTAATACGTGGTTTCGCATGGGTATTGTTAGGTAAGAATGCACTGATTGTGCCGTCTTCATTATAGGATACATCATAAAATGCAGGCACGTAGATACCGTCAATCTCTGCAATTGCTTCCAAATATTCTAGTTTAGTCTTGCCAGCTATTTTCATATCCTTATACAGATCTAATATGGTTGGTAGATTCGTTTCAGCCTCCCCAATGTAGAAAAAATCAATGAAATCAGCAATAGGCTCTGGATTATACACACAAGGTCCACCTGCGCATATAATCGGATAAGTATCGTCCCTATCCTTTGAATAAAAAGGTATTCCAGCTAAATCCATTACGCTAAGCATATTGGTGTAGGACATCTCATATTGAACTGTAAAGCCGAGGAAATCAAAATCCCTTATAGGTTCTTGAGATTCAAGAGCAAAAAGAGGAATCTTATGTTCTCTCATCTTCTCATCTAGGTCCATCCATGGGGAAAAGACACGCTCACAAAAGGTGTCTTCTCGTTTATTCAATAGATCATAAATAATGGCAAGACCAAGATGACTCATGCCGATCTCATACACATCAGCAAAACATAATGCAAATCTAATATCTATATTATCTGTGTCTTTATATATGGCATTAACTTCATGCCCAATATATCTTGCCGGCTTTTCAACGCTCAGCAATATTTCATCATTAAGTCTTAGTTTTCTCATCTTATCACGACTCCTTAAAGTGCTACATTACTTATAACATAAATTGAAGGAAAAATCTAGTTATGAATTCATTTGGTAATCATCTTTGGTTCATTATATCCGATGTAATATATCTGCGAATCACTTACCAAATACTGACTCATAGGTTGATCGACTATTAGTTCTATGGACGTTTGTTCATTATTAATATAATACAGATAGCCATATGAACCCCACCAGCCTCTTTTATAGTAGAAACCCACGGTGTTTTTTCAGATTGTCATCCCATACATTCCTAGAAAAGCCTCATCAATTCCTAGAGAAAACACACCATAATTATACGTAATATCAGCATGTCGTAAAAATCCAGCGCCTACAGATTCATCAAAATAAACAACTTCGTTACTATCGTAGTATTAGTATAGCTATTATAATCCATAGTTTCCTTTTGTGTATCTCTCTCATTATATCCCTCACCGATATTATGCCTGAATACCTATAACTAGTCGTCCAACCTACTATCAATCACTTCCCATGTAAGATCCATATTAGCCTCAACCTTATACTTATATAAACCATAGCCCATGATATGGCCATCATCAAATCTCGCATACACCCATTGATCATTAATCACAAATATACTACCAAACCGCATAGTTCCCCCTACGACACCTTCAAAGCCTATCAATTCAGTACGTGCTCGTAAGTCGTCTACTATCATGTCAATATCTTTTATGCCAAGACTTTCAAGTTGCATCATAGAGGCATAGTCCATAAGCATTTCATCCTCGGTAACTTCAGCTTCTGCCAGTAAGGTGTCCACTTGCTCAGTTAGGTCCGCTATGGATATGTCCTTTTCATCTAGTAATATTAGTGAATCGTCGTAATTTTTTGTTAATGATATCAGCTCACTTTCTTTGGTACTGATTGTCGTATTAAGAGCACTAATTTCATCAGTGAGTGCTTGAATCTGAACCTGAGTCTCTTCTTGATTTTGTTTGTTTTCTTGTTCAAGTTCACTTATTACCCTAGACTTGTCTACCACAAGAAATGTTAATATACCGACACCTACAATTAATATAAACCCTATGAATACCCATATTCTTTTCATTTTATTCTTCCTCCTATAACCTTTTTTATATATAATTTAATATTAATGGTTAGAATTATTAACTTTTCAATTCTATTATTCTATCTAGATAATTAAGTTTGTTTTATATGATTCACCAATTCTAGTTCATCTATATTATAACCTTTTGTGACTTTATTAGCTACTTATTACCTTTTTGATCTATTATATATGCACACTAAAAAACCACTTATATCATCTGATGATATAGGCCGATTGTAATAAACATTTTATACTTTCAGATGTCTACTGCAATTGGAGCATATCACATGTATAAGTGGCTTTTTCTCTAAGTGGCTCTATCCAAGTACTTCGGCCGTTTCTTTTAATTGCTTGCGAATCTCTAGTTTTTGAGGACATTTTTCTTCACAGATACCACAGTCAATACATGCTTCTGCATTCTTGCCTTTCATCCAATTCACTTTTCCAATCTGAGCATATTCATTTTTGGCATACTCAGTGAGACCATAGATTCTATGATAGTTCATCAATTGGAAGTTAAGCGGTATATTGACTTCCTGTGGACAAGGCATACAATAATTACATCCTGTACAATAAAGGTCTGCCATGCGTTTGTTTTCTTCCATTGAGCTATTGATTTGTTCTATTTCTTCAGCTGTAAGTGGTGCTTCGTTAGATGCTACTCCCACATTTTCTTCAACCATGTCCATTGACCCCATGCCTGATAATGCGGCAGTTACACCTGGATTGGACATAACAAACCTGAGTGCTATTTCAGCACTGCTATTCACTTTTCCAGGTAATACATCCATAATGGTTTTAGAAGGAGCCCCAAGTCGTCCGCCACCAACAGGTCCCATAATGACTACCCCAAGCCCTTTAGCTTTTGCATGGGCAATTGCTGCTTCATTGCTACGATCAAGTAAGTTTTACTGACATATCATGGTCTCAAAATTACCAGTATCAATAAGCTTTAAAAGATTTTCAGCTTTGTCATGAAAAGAAAAAGAGATGTGTCTGATTAAACCTTCCTCTTTAGCTTTTAGTGCCGCTTCCATTGGTCCGTTTGGTACATTAATACTATTTTCATAAGCTTCCCAGTTAATACCCCACATATGATAGAAATCAATATAATCTGTATCTAGTTTTTTCAAGGAATTCTCTAAGCGTTCTCGCCAATGTTCGCCTGATTCATCTTCAATAGGATTTTTTGTTGATAAATAGATCTTATCTCTAAACGGTTTAATTGCCTGCCCAACTATGATCTCACTTTCACCATCACAATAATAAGGTGCGGTATCGAAATAATTAACCCCGAGTTCATAGGCTCTTCTAATTATCTTAATGCCTTCTTCGTGATCAAATACAGTCTTCTCCTCTACTTCTTTGGTTGGTAATCGCATAGCACCAAATCCAAGTATGGATATTTTTACGCCAGTGTTTCCAAATTCCCGGTATTGCATGATACACCCCTTCCATGTTACATGTGCAAATTATCTTTCTGTCTTTTTGACTCAATACTCAGTATAAACCTTAAAGTCAACTTCATGTCAAGCATCAATTACTCCTTAACCAGTAAAATGTAATAATACTGTAATACAATAACGGATTTACACTTACTTACACTTATACTTTAAGTATTTAACTCATAAGGTCATTTAGTCATTTGGTCATAAGGTCATTTAGTCATTTGGTCATTTGGTCATTTGGTCATTAAATATTTTACATTAAAGCTTTTATATCTCTTTAAATCCTTTATATCTAGCCATAATATCTTTTCTAAAATAATAGTCCTTCTACTTTTCACGTAATTATAGTTGCTTTATTATTTCAAGCCAAATGTCTTCACTTACTAAAATACCATGCTTCAAATTATCTTCTCTGCGTTTTTCTGATTGCTCGCCAGGATAATAGATTGTTGTATCCTCATCGAGTGTTGTTGAGTTCTTTATATAATCAATGGTTTCTTCTATGCTTCGGGTAACAGATTCATAGGTATTGTTCTTAGTCGGATCTATTGCTATAAATACCTGTGACACACCATATTCACTGCTTTTTTCACCAATCCCTTTAGTGCTATCCCCACCAGACAATATGGTTGCTAACAAATCAAGCATTAGCGATAATCCAGACCCCTTCCACATACCAATCGGCAGTACACGACCCCTTGAGAATATGTCACTGGGTTCTGTGCTCAAATTACCGTCCGTGTCATAACCGCCATAATGAGAAAGCTTTTGATCCTTGGACGCTAAATCACTTAGTTTACCATAAGAATACTGGGACATGGCCATATCCAGGACAATACCACGCTTGCCGTTTGGAATGGCTATAATCATGGGATTATTACCTAGTCGACTATCAAGCGCACCCCACGCAGGCATATTAGGACATGTATTCGTAAAGCAAATGCCAATAACACCAGCTTTAGCTGCTTGTAAGCCATATGTAGCACCTCGTAACCAATGATTGGTATTACGCAAAGAAACACAGCCAATACCATGTGTTTTAGCCAAGGTTATAGCTCTTTCCATTGAATAGCTGGCATTTGCAATGCCCATGCCAAGATTACCTTCAATTACTTCTAATGCTCCAAAACTGCTGACTACCTCAGGACTCGCATGTACGTCAATAATACCTGCTTCAATATTTTCTATAATACTGGTAAACCGATTCAAACCATGGGAGTAAACCCCGTCTGTGCTACTTTCTGTGATAACCGTCGCAATGTGGTTGGCACTACTTTCTTCAACACCTTTTGATTGTAAAATGGTACTCCGTGTACTTTTAATTTCACCATATTGTATACGCATGACTTCTCCTTAAGAAAATGAATTTTATAATGATCTCACTAATGTTAATAATAATTTTACCATATAATACCAAACAAGTAATATGCTTGCACCTATCCTTGTTGTAATACTAATTATAGCAAGTTTTTTTAGTGGAAGCAAAAACAACACTGTGTCTGACGAAACCATCAAGCCCTCACTTAGCAGGAACTTATTAGCTAACCAAGTTAACCATAGGCTACGCTACTAATGCCTTAACTGTATTTTTTTAATATGCAAACTGATGATTTTATGACAATGGTAACCTAAAGGTTGCTCATATCTAGTGTTATCACTTTATTAATCATATTCCTATATGGTTTGTAAGAATTATGGCGTATAATAGAATTATCCATTAGATGAAGGAGGACATATTATGATTTATCACGTAACAACTAATAAGACCATTGAAAAAGCCATTCTTGACTTAAAAGCTACTTTAAAAGAACGTAGTTTTGGTGTCTTGTGGGAGATGAATTTCAAAGATAAGTTAGCAGAAAAAGGTTTGGAATTCGATAAGAATTTTGTTGTTTTAGAAGTGTGCAACCCAGTTCAGGCTAAACGCGTACTTGACGAACATATTGAAGTTGGTTATTTTTTACCTTGTAAGATAGTGGTATATGAAAAAGGTAATGAAACCTTGATAGGACTCAGTAACCCAACATCTTTGATTGGTATGTTGGAACTTGATTACTTAACCGATGTGGCGCTTGAAGTTGAAAACATATTAAAAGCTGCTATTAATGCAGCAAGATAAGTATCTATAATGTTATTGAGTTTGTAATTTATATAACACATGAGGTCTTAGAGGATTTTCCGGTTTGATACCCTGTTTAATGCCTGGATGCTCAAATAGGCCTTCTTTTTTTAAGCCTATTTTTTTCATAACTTTTATAGACGGACTATTAATCTCGGATGTAAAAGAAACGATTTCTGAAAGCTTTAATACATCTACACCGTAAGCTAGTACCGCCTTTGCTCCTTCTGTAGCATACCCCTTATGCCAAAATTGATCATCAAGTCTCCAACCTATTTCAACACATGGTGTAAAGTATGCTTTAAACTCTGGAGTATAAAAGCCAATAAAACCAATAAATTCATGAGTTACTTTAAGTTCAACTGCCCATAAGCCATAACCTTTTTCATCGAAATGCTTTTTGATTTTTTCTATAAAACTTGCAGATTGTTCTGAAGTTAGTTTATTTGTGAAATATTTCATGACAGTATCCTTCTGATTCATAATTGCAAACGGGATAACATCTGTGTCTTGCCATAATCTTAGTCCTAATCGCTCTGTTTCTATAATGAATGTTGAACCGCTCATAATGACCTGCCTTTCTATAGATCAAGAACCATAAATCTTAATTATTTCTTGCACTAGCTTATCATTTTCTTTATTAATCTCTATATCTATTAAAACCACCTTCACTGGCAATAACTTCACCTGTAATCCAGTTTGCATAATCACTATGTAAAAAATGCACCAATTTTGCTGCATCTTCTGGCATTCCCCATCTACCATTAGGAAACATATTGGCCACATTTTTATAACTTTCACCATCTAGATAACCTGTATCCGTAGGACCTGGGTTAATGCAATTGACGCGTATGTTTTGTTGGGAAAGCGCTGCTGCTGACTGCTTGGTTAAACCTATAATGGCATCTTTTGATACGGAGTAGGCTATTTCACCAATCATCGGACCTAAGTACTGTCCACTGGTAAAAAGCGTAATTGCACCTTTCATACCCTCTGGTAACTGCTTTGAAAAACTTTGTATCATGAGCATGGCTGCTCTTACATTAACCGCCATATGTGCGTCGATATGCTCTGCTGTCCATTCCCCCAGGGGTAGAGACACCGAATAGGCATGGTTAAGTACAAGGCCATCAATATAGCTAAAGATACCTACTACTCTCTTGATAATCATTTCAGGTGTTTCTTTTAGAGATAGATCCGAAGGTGGTAGCATAGTAACTGAAAGACCTTTTTTTCTCATGTCTTTTTCTAATAGGTTATAGTACGCTTGATCCGCATCCTTATATTCCAAAGACTTATCATAACTAGCAAACCCATGACCTATCACATCTGCGCCAGCTTCAGCTAATAAACTAACGATTGTAGCCCCTATTCCCTGTGAGCGGCTAACCCCGGTAACTAAGATATGCTTACCCTTAAGAGAAAGATTCATATTGTTCTTAATCATCTTCACACCTGCTTTCCTATGCTATAAATTTACTTGTTTTGAGTACTATCTCATATCATTGTATATAGGTTCGCTAATACAGTAATATGTCAGATTATACGGTCATTTGCCACAACGACTGACTTAGCCAACTTTGTTGTTCCTCGTAATCCGGTACGTGTTTACCAACTAATCGCCAAAACGACCTGTCGTGATTCAAATGAACCATATGACACATCTCATGAATGACTATATATTCGATTACTGCCATAGGTGCCATGGCTAGTCGCCAGTTGAAAGTGAGTTCTCGCATACCATTGCATGTGCCCCAAGTTTTTTGATTATTAGAAATGGTCATTTTCCGTGGCTTAACCTTGAAATCTTTAGAATAATAACGAATACGTTCTTCAATAATTGCCTTGGCTGTTTGATAATAGAAACGTTTTAATAAGGCTTTTATTGCTTGCCCTTCATTATCTTTGACAAATATGATGATAACTTTATCTACCTCATCTAATCTAATGGTATCTTGTGACAATGTAGGTTCTACGGTTATAACAATGGGGTAATTATGGCCCATATACAGATAGCTTTCACCGTCCTCATAGACGCGCACCTTAGCTCCTTGCAATTTTTCTTTTGCGTCCTTTTGATTTTGCATAATCCACGACCATTTTTCTTCTAAGAATTGTTGAATCCTTTCCCTGCTGGTTTCAACAGGAACACGCATCTCAAAATTACCATATGTGTCCATATAGATCCCTATGGTTTTTCTCTTTTTATATACGATTTTATATTCTAAATCGCTGGTCGTGTTTGTATAAGTCTTTAGCTTAGTACACCTGCAT
>JAQICP010000374.1 GCA_027858555.1 Vallitaleaceae bacterium | reverse complement strand
CTAGTATTCGTATTATATTGTTTGATTTATGTTGGAGACGATCGCTTAACATAGCGCTTAAACAGGAGTGGATTAATAAAGAGTCTAATGTTTTAAGCTTATCCGCACAAGCTATCCATTTTGAATTGCTAAGCATGTCATTATAACTTTGCTCCATCTCAATGGGGTAAATAAGTGCTGCTTGTAGTATTTTTTCTCCATTGGTTCGACATACGATTGCATCAATTTTTTTAACAACATGAAGAATTACGGAATCGTATGCAGGGTTTTTATCATGCTGGTGTTTTCTCCAGTCGGAAGCATTGACATGGATTTCGATATTACCAGCCCACAGCGTACCTTCAATTTTTAGCTTTGCATTAAAAAAGTCTGGACCTGCATCGGTATTTAGTTTTCCTGGGTCAATCACTTCTATAAGTTGATTGTCTGAAGTCTTTAAACCAAAGGGCTTGTACAGTTTATATTGCCAAATATAATGGAGTAATTTTTCCTTCATATACTACTATTGTATTTTATATGCCAACAAATATAAGAATACTTAATAGTATAAAAAAGAAATGAAAAGTATAATTATTATTAGAAGAGACGTAGTTTAAGATAAGTGATTTTAAAGAACGGAGAACTCGTATCCTTTTTCTTGCCAAAATTTTATCGCTTTTGGAAGTACAGCGAAAAGGTTTTTTTCAGCTTTTTTTGAGTCATGAAAAACGACAACTGAGCCATTTCTACTAAGGAGCTTAATATTAAAAAGGATATATTTTGCAGAAAGCTTTGGGTTATAGTCGCGGGTTACTAAATCCCATAAAATTACTTTGTAGTTTTTTCGCAAGGCTTTAAGTTGACTAGGTTGTATACGGCCATAGGGAGGACGGAAGAGGTTCGATTTGATATGCTTTGCAGCTTCAGCTACATTCTCAATATATTTTTCGTCTTTCCACTCAAACCCTTTCAAATGATTGTGTGTGTGATTTCCAGCTACATGTCCGCGAGAAAGAATATCCTTATAAATTGCAGGATTATTTTTCACATTCTTACCTATACAAAAAAAGGAAGCTTTAATATTGTAGCTGTCTAAAATGTCTAACACCCGATTAGTTATATCGGGTGTTGGACCATCATCAAAAGTAAGATATATCGTTTTTTTTTTCTTACGTATTCTCCAAATAGCGCCTTTGTAAAATGCTCGTAATAATCTAAGAGGTCTTTCAACAAGCATTATCTCGAGTATTTCTCTAATATAGGATAATATTTCTCTACAATTTCCTCTCTGCCGGATTCTTTGCAATGAGCTAGAATGCTTCCTAGCATTCTCAAGTTAAGATTCAAGTCAGATGCCGAAGAAGTTACCATCCTTTCGTTAGTTAAAGAAGCATACCAAATAATGTTTTTCTTAGCATTATTTGCTAAATCATCCATAATAGCATCACCCTTCTCGAATTTGCCCAGCGTGTAATATTGAGATGCAAGGAAAACAGAATAGTAGTCATGGTTGACTGTTGCTGGCGGAATTACTTTCTTACAATAATCTAAGACTTCTAAAGCTTTGTCATTCTTTTCTTCTTCGATAAGAGCTTCCGCTAAACGGTAGAACATTAATCGGAAGGTTCTACACATGCGTAGGTTATTTTCGTCTAAATATACATCAGGGTCAGAGATATTTCCCCACTTAAACTTATGTAGCATATTCTCGTACATTAAGTCGGTATCAACGCTTCCTCCTGGGGTTGAAGTTGGGATTATTCTGTATCCAAGACCTTCCAATCTGAAGTTATCTTGTAAATCCATGTAATAGTCATCTCCAACAGTAACGGAGAAATAAATTGGGCGCTCCCAATTGTTTTGAGATAACATTTCTAGTATCATCATTTCGTGTTTCATCACTCGTTGACCTAGTTTCATATCAAACTGTGGAAGTATATTTTCTTTAAATTCAGGTTTTATTATTCCTTTTTTTATGATGTCGTCTGCATCAACAGGAATATTTAAATTGCTAGTTGGGAATGCACAAGCACCTGATTCTTTATTTAGGAGCTCATCGTTTAAGACGTAATCATGTATCGCTGTTTTCACATCCATTGTAGGGAATTGAGGCATATCATATACATATGCATAATCACGTGTTCCTTGAGCGTATTGATAGCGTTTCCATTTTATTGGGAGTGGTTGAGATTCGTATGCTTCACGACGCATTTGGTCAATATACCAATCCGTTTGTAAGTAACTTAAGTTACATACACGTACATCACGGCGAACACCTTCCACTTCTTGTAGGTACCATAGAGGGAATGTATCATTATCTCCATTGGTGAATATAATAGCATTGGGTGCACAAGACTCTAAATAATTTCGACCAAAATCACGACAGGTATATCTGTCCGACCTGTCATGGTCGTCCCAGTTTTGAGAGGCCATCTGAATAGGAATTGCTAAACAAATTATGGTAGCAATTGTAGAGCTGAGGATTTTGTTTTTCAACAACTTGTCAAGTAAGGACGTTACCCCCAATACCCCTAGGCCAATCCATATAGCAAAGGCATAGAATGAACCTACATAAGCATAATCACGCTCACGTGGTTGATAAGGTGATTGATTTAGATATAATACAATGGCTAAACCAGTCATAAAGAATAAGACTCCAGTAAGCCAAAAGTTTTCTACTCCTTTTTTC
>JAQICP010000250.1 GCA_027858555.1 Vallitaleaceae bacterium | reverse complement strand
TACTGGCGCAATGCCGATTGTTTTTTCTTGTATACCTAGTTCATCCATTATTTCTGCAATAATTCGATGGACAATACCATGTGGACATCCTGGACAATAATGAGTAACCACATCGGTTAATGATTTTGGTCTTTCGAATACTATATCCATTATGATTCCTCCTTCAAGATGCTTATCACCTTATCAATAATCTGCTGTTCAGTTGGAACCATTCCGCCTGTTCTTCCTGTAAAATGAACTGGCTTTTTACCATTCACACCGAGTCTTACATCTTCAACCATCTGTCCCATACTCATCTCGACTGATAAGAATGCTTTTACTTCTGCTTTTCTTGACATCTCTTCATACACTGCGTATGGGAAAGGCCACAATGTAATCGGTCTAATAATGCCGGCCTTAATGCCCTTTTCTTTTTTTAATCGCTCAATAACATTTTTTACAATTCGAGCTGTAGTGCCATAGGCGGTAATAATAATTTCAGCATCATCGCAATCATAACATTCATGCATGACTTCTTCTTTTGCTATCTGTGCATATTTGTCATATATCTGAAGGACCTTTCCTTCTAATTCTTCTGGCTTTATGTAGAGAGAATTAATCACATTCCTCTGCCTTGAGACACCATCCCAACCTGTGGTTGCCCATGTCTTTTCAGGTAAGTCACGTTTTTTAACAGGTAAAAATTCAACTGGTTCCATCATCTGACCTAAGATACCATCGCCAAGAATCATAACTGGATTTCTATATTGATCAGCCACATCAAAGGCTGTCATTGTAAGTGTAACTGCTTCTTGAATGGTTGCTGGTGCGTACACCACCATGTGAGAATCCCCATGCCCTGCACTTTTAGTTGCTTGAAAATAATCTGATTGAGCTGGTTGGATACCACCAAGACCAGGACCACCTCTTACGATGTTAACGATTACGCAAGGTAACTCGGCGCCTACTATATATGATATGCCCTCTTGTTTCAGACTAATGCCAGGACTTGATGAAGATGTCATAACTCTTGCACCAGCGCCTGCTGCGCCGTAAACCATATTGATGGCAGCTATCTCCGATTCGGCTTGTAAGAATACCCCATTCTCTTCAGGTAATCGTTTTGCCATATAGGCTGGTATTTCATTTTGTGGTGTAATCGGATAACCAAAAAAATATCTACACCCTGCTTGTATGGCAGCCTCAGCTATCGCTTCGTTGCCCTTCATTAATACTTTACTCATAAAAGCCTCCTTGGTTTCATCAATAGGTACTTCCTACTTCTCAACAGTTATAACAACATCTGGACAAATTGTTGCGCACATGGCACAACCAATACAACTATCCATATCCATTACCTCCGCTGGATGATACCCTTTCTGATTGATTCTATTAGATAAATTGATGATTTTCTTTGGACAAGCTGACGTACATAATCCACAGCCTTTACAACGCTCTTCATTAAAAGTTACTCTTGCCATTATATCTCCTATCTATGAACGACCATGCCAGTGTGTTAAGTAGCGTTTTATTGGTCTGGTAATCATATCAATGTCATATTCTGTCTTGATTAACGTTTCCAGTTCTTCTGAAATCAATGTATCTAGCACACCAATGAATGCAATTGGTATCCCCGTCTCCCGCGAGACCTGAGTGCCTATCTCTATGCCCTCTAACACGTGTTCTATGGACGTTTCGACCCCTAGGTTAGTATTAGGTACTAGATGGGTTATTTTAAGCCTTGAGGTCTTTTCTATCTGTTCAATCATATCTAGGACCTGCTCTTTTGTTTGAGTCAAATGCCGTCTGGTATTGATGACTAGGTACATATTATACGGATGTTCCTTAAAATATGAATTAAAAACCCCCAGTACCTTAGCACCATTCTCATCTCCACCCACATCAAATACAATATGAGCGCCTGTTTTAGAAAAAACCCCTTGAATCTCTGGCGGTAAAGACGGCAAGTCCATATTGCTAAACGCAAAATTCGGTGCTATCAGATGAATACCTGCGTCAATAAGTACACTTTGCAGTTCTGAGGACCTGTAGAATGGATTGACCACATCTATATCAATTAATACATTCTCTTTATACTGACTAGTCATATTAATGGCCGTGTTAACCGCAACCTCAGTCTTGCCACTACCATAATGACCTGTAAAAATAGAAATTATAGGTGCCTCGCCTGGTGGCAGTTCTTCTACGGTTGATTCGTGTAATGATTTTGCTATATTCTGTGCCATATATTCTCCTAACAAACTTAATACTTATAGACAACTCGCTTATATTGTCTCGAACTCAATTAGTTTGACATTCAAAGCATATAAGTATGATACCACATTTTATCCCTCACGCCAAGAAATATTTCTCGAATTCGAGATATTAATATTTATACATTTCTATAAAAATACATGCAGGATAAATTGTTCTCATGGAAAGTTCCTATGAAGAACTTTCCTACTGCAAATAAAAAAAAGACCGATTATATTAATCGATCTTAAATAGTAGCTTAGTCTTATATACTTATATATATATGCTTTCTAGCTGACTTTTCCGCGCCATGAACTCATACCACCAGTCATATTCTTAACGTTATAACCTTCGCTTGCAAGAATACCTGCTGCTCTTTGGCTTCTCATACCTGATGCACATACTACTACAACTTGTTTTTCTTTATTAATTTGATTCATTCTCTCTTTGATCTGACCTACTGGAATATTTGAAGCCTTTGCGATATGACCATTTGCATATTCATAAGGTTCTCTTACATCAACAAAAACCGTATTTTTGTCTTTTAATAATTCTTGTGCTTCTACAGCTGAGATGTTGTCCACTTTTTGTCCCGCCATTTGTTTAAATATACTTAACATATTATAATCTCCTAATCATTGATTGTATTTAGCAGTGTGACCTGCCTCGTTATTGTATCTATATATCATGATATTACAATATACGAATTAAGTCAAGTGCTATTTTAATATTTTTAGATTTATTTTTATTGTTCTTTCTTTGGAATCCAAGTTGGTAATACAACTTTAAATAAGTT
>JAQICP010000239.1 GCA_027858555.1 Vallitaleaceae bacterium | reverse complement strand
CGCATATCTTGATTGATATATAGTATGGGACTTACACTAGCATCGTTAATACCAATTGGTTCCTCTTTTCCTTTAGCGATACTGAGCATCTCGTCCGAATTATCTACACCAATGACATCATAACCAAATCGAGCCATTTGAATACTCATATTACCAGTACCACACCCTAGTTCAACCAAAAGTTTGTGACCAGTTGAAGGTTGTTCCCTTACGCCATGTTCTCTTATAAGAAAATCCATGTACGCTGCCCACTCATTATAAGGGACTTGTTCCATTAACTCATCATAGTATTTGGCAAATAATTTATACATAGCAAACCCCTTATTTTTTTTCTAACTCAATATAATAATCCAGCAGATATCCAGCTACATGACCATAAGACAATAAACCGTCTTCTTCACCATTGCTTTTCAGATTAGCCTCGACAACCACATCCATTTTATCACCTAATGCAGCATCATAATTAACACGCCAAAAATCTTGAACCGCCCTAATATCTCTAAGTAGATAGGGCGAACATTTCTCCATAGTTTCTGAATATAGCATTTCATCCCTTTTCCACAACTCAGTCCTTAAGGTTTGAATTGCAGCAAAATAGCCGGAATAATTAAAATAGACATCCTCTGAATTGACGCACGCTAAAAAGCTAATATAACTTGCTTCATATTCTTTTACAATGCCTCTTTGATGCGCAATTTCATGGGCAGTCGTAAACGGCACTTCAACCCTCACTAAATTAGCGTTGATCAAAGGTTCTCCTGTGAAAGGAAAAAACATGCCTGTGTAACCCATTTTTGACTGCAGGTCTGATAGTATCAACTTTTTAGGTTGACCATATACACCCGACAAATATCGATATTCTTCTGGCAAATAATAGTAACTGTTATCGGCTAGATAAAAGATTTCTTCATAAACAGGTGAAGGTACTAAGTTGGTTTCGATATAAGCAACTTTTTCATTGGCTTGGTCAATATAATACGATAAGGCTTCAACTAGAACCTCATCTGATAATTCATCAATTTTTTGTACATCAATATCCTTAATGGGCATGCGCGTAAAATTAATGCCATATAGCAAGAAAAAGAACATATAGCCAAAAGTTCCAGTAACAACGATAAATCTAAGTACCTTTCGCCACTGTGCCCATTTCCTATTACTGATACTATCACCCAGTGCCTGTATAATCATAAACAACGTAATGGCAGCAACAGAAAAACTAAGTAGTTCAGCCATGGACATGGGAACCATACCGTAAAACGAACTGATACCTTGCATTAGTTTTTCATATATATCTCTAGAATAGTGAACTTTTAAACACTATGGTTTATTTTGTGCAAATTTTCGTAAAATTTCGGTAGCTGGAATCAAAAGAATTGAGAGTACCCATAAATTCCTTTTAAACATTTTTTCACATCCTTAATATAACATAGCATTAGATTGATGTTATACCCCTATAAATGCATTCGTTTGAAGTGCATAGATGTAGCATTTCTCCACAGGCAAGTTTGTAGCTCTCTCAATTGCCTGACGATACAATATTAATTGTTCTTTATATCTATCTACCAATAATTGCTCATCTCCTGATGTGATATAATCAGTTTTGTAGTCAATTATTGTTACAGAACCATCTTTAACAAAGAATAAATCTACTATCCCTTGAACCATCACAAAATCATCATACTTCTCTTTAGTACCCACTATTTCATGTGCATCAATACCTAAAACAAAGGCAGTTTCCTTATGAACTTCATCAGCTTCTTTAACTTCAAGCCATATGGGATGCTCAAAAAGAGCGATAATTTTATCCACATCAATTACTTGCCCCTCAACCGAAGTAACACTACCCTTATGTACCATATTCTCTATAGCCCTATCAATAGCCTCGCGAGTTGGTTCAATGTCTCTATCTAAATCATATAATAATTGATGATAGATGGTTCCTTTTCTCGCACCAGATATAGCTACGACTTCTGTCTCAGTTTGAACAAAAGATGGTATGATTGGTTCAAAAAATGATTCTTCTGCCCTACCCTTAGTGTTGCTATCACTACCTGATTGCTTGGTTTTCCTGTTTTTCAAATCAGTCACAGACATAGTCGTGTTAATACTAGTATATATCTCGTCTGTATAAGTCCAATCCAGTAAGGCACTTACAATTTTTTCATCAACATAACTAATATCTGACTTATGAATCTCTATCTCCATCTTAAGTGGTGTTTCAATCACAAATGATTTGTGCAGTTGCATCTGACACAGACCCTTTAATACTAATGGCATAATCCAATCTTGATAGCTATTACACTGTTCCTTATAATACTCATTAAACTGGACATCGGACCACTTTTGTTCAGCTTTTTCCATACCACGAACTGTCCCTATTAGAAATAACTTTTCTCGTGCACGGGTCATTGCTACATATAAAACTCTGAGCTCCTCTTCTAAGGACTCTTTTTTTAGGCGTGTCTTTATCAGATTCTTTTTCAAAGTCGGCATCCTATAACGGTCAACTATATTAACATAATCAATGCCAACGCCATAATCTTGATGTATAACAACTGGATCATTGAGATCCGTCATATTGAATTTTTTACCCATGCCTGCGAGAAAGACTACTGGAAATTCAAGGCCTTTACTCTTATGAATGCTCATTAATCTAACGACCTGATCATGTTCTGATAGAATAGATGCTTCCCCTAATTCTATATCATATTTATCAATAAAATCAACATATCTGATAAAATTGAAAATCCCCTGATAACTGGTATGCTCATAAGATACAGCTCTGTTTTGTAACAGCTCAACATTCCTAAGACGCTTATAACCATCTGGCATTGATTTTAGATACAGCATATAATGGGTGCTATCTAGTATATCGGCTATTAACTGGTCCATTCTTTGGTATTTGGACTTATTTTGCCATTCCAGTAATTGCTGATTAAATGTATGGAGTTTTTCATACAATCTCTCTCCAAATAAGTCAGCCTTCAAATATTGTTTAAATGC
>JAQICP010000236.1 GCA_027858555.1 Vallitaleaceae bacterium | reverse complement strand
TTCACTCATCTTAATCATAAACCTCGTTTTTTTATTTCACTACTCTGTAAGGTTATTATGTCATCCATGCTTATGTACAGGACTTAGCTAGTCTTATACGCGTTGATAAACAATAAAATAACGCCCTTTAGGCGTTAGATTCAATTAGAAATAAGTACCTAAAGATACCTATGCTCTGATTGTAACCTAGCCTCTTCCTCGTTAGCTAAATTGGACATATCACTTAGGTATCCTGACTTAAAATCATCATCTATGTAACCCTTCCCATTATCATTCGATAACAGTGGTATGTTACTAGACTCCTTATCACAGTGTCGGGTACGTATTGGGTTCTCACCAATTTCCCTATTGCAGCCACAATCTAAAGATTATGCTGCTGGTCATATGTATTATTCACTTGTAATGATAATTTATTGTACCACAGTAAGATAGTGGAAACAAGAACAAAGCGTACCTCAAGTACGCGTTTCTCTGTAAGAGAATTGTTCTCAAGGGAAAGTTACACATCCATCTTCTCACTGGTCTCTTTGTTAATAACAGCACGAAGTGCCTTGGTTAGTTCAAAAGAATCTGTATATTCTTTGCCATATTCAAGGTTAAACTGGTAATCGAAATCCTCAGGATTATCCCCTTGTATATGCTGTATGATGGTTTCCATCTTATCAAGTGCTTTTGCAAGTTTAGCTTCCTTGGTGTTGCCAGCTTCATATTCTTCCCAAAGACCTTTTAGCATCTGACCTTTATCCTGTCCAAGATAGCCCATTAATTGATGAATGGCCCGTAATTCCTTGTCGCCCTTTTGATCATCTTCAGTAATATACTTTGCTGATATATCACCTTCATATACTTCGCCTAAATCGTGCACAATGCATAACTTGATTAATTGCAATAAATCAATATCATCTGCAATATCATATAAAAACAAAGCCATCAAAGACAACCGCCATGAATGTTCAGCAATACTTTCCTGCTTGCCTTCACTATTCCATGCCGTTCTTGTATGTACTTTCATGAGTTCAACCGTCTTAATAAATGCCAACAAATCTGGTAAATCGTTATGACCCATATATGCCTCCCTTGGAACATGTGTTCGTATTAATTATAGCATATAATTTCTAATTATTAAAGGCTAATTTGAGGTTATAGGCTCATATTACCAGCTCTAAAACCAGGTATTGTCTCTTCAACTTTAATTTATAGGAATCGGACTATAATTATAAGTGTATATGCTTTTAGTCCCAATAACAAAAAAGGCCACAACTCAGATATAGACCTTAATGCTTCTCTTTGTTGTAATAGCTAATATATCTAGCAAACCGATTTTCGCATATCTCGTAATTGCCCCGATTAAGTGTTATATCATTAATATGATTCATGGTAGTTATCTCGTCAGTTGCAGCCATAACAGAAAGGCCTATCTTAATTGCCTCCATGATGGAACTATGCTGCACTTCTGAAACATATAGGGTCCTTCCAAATATATCTGCAACCAGCTGTAGCGAAAATGGGGATTGAACCACTCCGTCAGAAATAACTATTTTCCGTTCTGTAGGGTCTTCATGAATAATGGCATCAAAACATTGCTTAAGGTTCATAGTAACGCCCTCAAGTACTATAGTAAAACGATCCGATATCAAGAGCTCCATTTTCTAACAATCTTTGGTAAGTTGATTCAATGGCTTACTATTATCCACTCTAATGGCTGCACTAGTGCCAATTGAAAGTGACTTAACCCTGCCAGAAGCTCTAATCTCACTGACTGCTGCAATGCCTGTCAGTGATTCGTAGAGTAGTTCTGGTACTGATGACAGATAGATCTCATCTACCTGCCTATCTAATCCTCTATCTCTCATAGCCATAAATCGCCATATGGGATACTTGGTATGCACATGACAGCCGGTATTTAGGTACGCGTAGGATCTAAATCACTGATGTCACTATTAAAAGCAATACTTTTAGATGCTATGATAGCACCGTCTTGGTAGATGATTGTTTTGGCCGAAGATGTACTGACTTCTATCGCTAAAATATGCATATGTTCTCCTATCGATCTAATTTCCTAATAAATAGAACCTTCAAATAATTACCTCGAACAAAAGTTTCAGCTGTTACAAAATCTTCTGGCAAGGTGTAAGTTTCTACTATTTCATAAGTACAATGCTTATTCATAAATGCCTGACTGACCTGTCTTTTAAAATGCTTCATATCTAAACTGGCGCTATTGGTAGATGCTATAATTAAACCATTTTCGGTAGTCAGTTCAATGGCATTTTCAACCAACCATGTATAGTCCTTCCTCACTGTAAAAATCATTTTCTTAGATTTGGCAAATGCTGGCGGATCCAGTATAGCGATGTCGTATAATTTCTCTTTTTTAATGGCCCACTTAAAATAATCAAAAACATCCATCACGACAATATCCTGACCTTCAAGGTCTATATCATTAAGCAAAAATTGCTCCCGGGTTTTACTAAGGCTACGCTTTGCCAGGTCTACACTGGTTGTAGATTTCGCACCACCAATAGCTGCTGCTATAGAAAAAGCCCCTGTATAAGAGAAAGTATTTAGGACTGTCATGTCTTTGGCGTAATGATTCTTAATACGGCCTCGCACATCTTTTTGATCTAGAAATATGCCAGTCATGGCACCATCGTCTAGATAAACAGCGTATTTTACAGCGTTTTCCTCAACTATAAGCGGTTCTGGTGCTTGCTCGCTCTTCAAAAAACTAGATTCTTCAACAAATTGACCTTTATCATTAAACCGCTTCTTTTGATAGATTCCTTTGATGCCATCCAATATTGGTATGGGTTGCTCTAGCGCGCTTATGATGCTATCACGAAATGAATAGATGCCTTCACTATACCAAGTAATCACTAAAATCCCATCATAGTAATCAATGGTAAGTCCACCAATACCATCTCCTTCTCCATTAAACAATCGAAACACATTGGTACCAACCATGTCGAAGAAAGTTCGTCGCTTATCAATTGCAGTTCGAATCTTCTTAGTAAAAAATGTATCGTCAATCAGTTCGCCTTGCTTTTGTGTGAGCACCCAACCAATCCCCTTGTTTTGGACACCATAATAGCCCGTTCCAATAAACTCACCTTGAGGCGTCGCAAGCTCAATAAGTGTGCCTTCTTTTAAAGACGGTATTGACTGCATATGCTCTTTTTCAATCAAAGGACATTGATTTATTTTATAAAGATTAACTTTATTTTGTTTTATGGTAACTCTCGTGTGCTTCATATCTATCCTACTTTTCCTGTGCTTTTTTGTGGTAATTTCATGTTTTTTTGACACCTTATTTTCTGTGCATTTATATGCCTTTATATTCTATTTATCATACTATGACTCAAGTGAAAATACAAATATACAAAAGCAATTCAAGCTAATTTATTACAATAATTATGAACATATGCATAATGACTTGTCTTATCTGTTGTCTCATTATTCGCCTTATTATTCGCCTTATCATATATCTGAGTAGTTGTCTTATCATACCCATCAGTTGACAAACCTACTTAAAAATTGTATCATATCAATTGATAATGTTTTTCAATAAGATTATGAAGGAGTACCCATATATGAGCAAACATGAAAATG
>JAQICP010000226.1 GCA_027858555.1 Vallitaleaceae bacterium | reverse complement strand
ATTGTAATACAAGAAAACATCACGGGCTTTTAGTAGTGCCTCTTCCAGAAATTAGCGAAGATAATTATATGCTACTTTCTTCATTGGATGAAACAGTAATTCAGCATGGTGCTGAGTTTAATATGGGTGTTCATAAATTTGCTGGAGAACACTACAGTCCAAAAGGACACAAGTATATTAGGGAGTTTAATATTGAAACAGTAGCTAAGACTATATACAGAGTAGGAGGCGTTGTTTTTTCAAAAGAACGCGTTTTTATTTCGCATGAAAACCGAATTTTATTAAAATACACTTTATTAGAAGCACGCTCTCCTGTAACTATGCGCTTTAAACCTTTGTTAGGATTTAGAAATGTTAACCAGTTATCGAGAGAGAATGATGATGCTAATAAAGAATACCAAGAAATAAACAATGGTATTTCTAGTTGTTTGTATCCTAACTTCCCTAATTTATATATGCAGTTTTCTAAAGAGAATGAATTTGTAAGTACCCCTGATTGGTATAGAGGAATTGAGTACTACAAAGAACAGGAGAGAGGGTATGATTATAAAGAAGATTTATTTGTGCCTGGCTATTTTGAGATGCCAATGAAAAAAGGAGAGAGCATCTTCTTTTCAGCAGGTGTTGTTGAAGCTGACCCAAAAAAGTTTAAGAAGCTGTATCGTGAAGAGTTAGCAAAACGAACTTCACGTCTTGATTTTCATAATTGTTTGAAAAATGCAGGGCAGCAGTTTTACAATAAAATTGGTGAGGGTCATTATTTAATGGCTGGATATCCTTGGTTTAAGTGCCGTGCACGTGATCAGTTTGTGGCTCTTCCTGGTGTGTCTTTATCGATTGATGATATTCCTTTCTTTGAAAATATAATGGGTACTGCTGTTGAGGCGATAGAGAAATTTATTTCGCATCAACCACATGAAAGCCATATCTATGAGCTAGATGCTCCAGATGTATTGTTATGGTTTGTTTGGTCAATTCAACAGTATGCAGAAAAAACATCCATAAAGGCTACGATTAAAAAATATGGTGATGTCGTGTTCAAAGTATTAAGTTTTATTCGAGAACAACAGCATCCTAATTTATCATTGTCTGATAATGGTTTGCTAGAAACAAACGGATATGACAAACCCGCTTCATGGATGAATGGAGTTGTCTATGGAAAACCGGTTATTCAACGTACTGGCTTTTTGGTTGAGATAAATGCCTTGTGGTACAATGCCTTGAAATTTGGTTCAGAGTTAGCTCGAGGAATGCAAAATGAATACGAGGCAGATGTATTAAACTATCAAGCAGAGTTTGCTCGTCAGTCTTATCTTCGAATGTTTTGGAATGGTAAATATTTATACGATTACGTTGTAAATAACTACCGCGATTGTGAAGTGAGACCTAATATGTTATTTGCAGTTTCGTTGCCCTACTCTACCTTGGATAAATCGCAACAGAAACTAGTAGTAGATATTGTAACCCGAGAATTATTAACGCCTAAAGGTTTAAGAAGTCTTAGTCCCCAAAGCGGTAACTATAAGCCCGAATATCGTGGCGATGAAATAGGTAGAAGTTATAGCTACCATAACGGAACTGTTTGGCCTTGGTTGATGGGCGCTTTCTCTGAAGCTTATTTGAAAGTGTATAGCAGAAGTGGCCTTTCGTTTATTGAGCGTAGATTGATTGGTTTCGAAAGCGAAATGAGTGAATTGTGCATAGGCACTTTAAATGAACTTTTTGATGGAAATCCACCATTTAAAGGTCATGGAGCCATGTCTTTTGCCATGAATGTAAGTGAGATACTTCGTTTATTGAGCATTGTGAAGAAGTTCGAAGCAGAACAAAAGAAAAACAACAAACCAGATACATCTCTAGAATTGAATTTTGAATAAGGTATGAAACGTCCAATCGAAAATAATCATGACTGTTTGCAAAATAATGATTATTTACGATTGGAAAGTTACATCTGACAATTGGTAGAATAAATTATAAACAGATGAAAGCATTAATGTTTGGTTGGGAATTTCCTCCACATATTTTAGGAGGTCTAGGTACCGCAAGTTACGGGCTTACTAAAGGTATGTCCCTACAGTCGGATATGGAAATTAAATTTGTTATTCCTAAACCACATGGTGATGAAGATAATAGCTTTTTAAATATTATTGGAGCCAACAATATTCCTGTTGTTTGGAAAGATAATGATTGGGATCATGTCAATCATAGAATTGGCCACATGATGCATCCAGATGAATATTATTA
>JAQICP010000220.1 GCA_027858555.1 Vallitaleaceae bacterium | reverse complement strand
TTTAATTGATATTGTTTCACCCTGTTTAACATATTTCTGATTATACATAAACGCATCATTTAATATTATCTTGCAATTTGTCTAAGTTAGATACAAATACCATGACTTCAGCTACTACCTGGTAAAGCTCTGGTGGTATATAATCACCAATATCAAATTTGGTCAACGTATCAACCAAGTCACTGTCCTGATAGATTGGTACATCATAGAGCTCCCCTTTTTCAATAATATTATCCGCTATTATACCTTTACCTTTAGCGACAACCTTAGGTGCGTCATCCGTAATATCATATGTGATTGCTGCTGCTTTTTTAATTTTTTTATTCATAAGATCACACCCTTATATCAAAAGTAATATGCTTAAGATCATTATCAGCCGCTTTTTCATTCAGTACTGCTTCTCTAATATCAATTGTTTCTTTCTTGACTTCAACGAGCATCTGTTTTACAACAAAGCCTTTTTCAACCAACTGCTCATTTAACTTAGCTATTGAATCTGTTATCAAAGTGGTTACATCCTGATTTTCAGTATAAAAATGCAGATCCACAGACTCCTGCATTTTATTCACATATACATCTAGGTGACCTAAGTTCAAAAAATCAAGTTGCAACAATGCGGATACAGCTTCCTTACTGCTTTTTTTACTAGCACCTTGGTCTAATATATATAATTCACCACTCAGCATCTGATCATTAAAAAGCATTGGCAATTCCAAAAATTGAAAATGTTGATTCATAGCTTTAACAAACTGCAAACCATCTTTAATGCCAGTAGCATCTTTTTCTTTTGCTCCTTCGTTAGAATCAGAAGCTAATCTTTTTGAAATAAAGGCTATCTGATTGTATAACTGTTCAAAATATTTTGAAACACTACCCGGCTTTTGAAATGTTTCATACTGTAACAGCATCTGTTTTTCAACCAATTCCATGATTAACGGTTTCATTAAATCTGTACGCAAACTTGCTAGCGCCTCCTTGTCGAGACCAAGTTGTTCTATAAGTGTATTCAAATCACTTAAACTGGCAACTTCTGAGTCACTGATGCCGGTTGCTTGAGTGAGTACCGTAGCCGCTGCTTCTGCATTATTGAGAGCTACTATGTTAGCTAAACTTGATGCTACATTCTTATCTGTCCCAGTCATAGCGTTTAGCATATCTGTTAGTTGACTTATCGTTGCACTTGAAAATTTGGAGGCTATGTCAAGTTGCGTGTTACTACCTTGTGTGAATCCTTTTAATATATCAATTGTTTCTAATTGACTTTCTGTAAAACCAAGTTTTTGTTCAAGATTTGTACTATCCAAAGGTATAGTTTGCGTATCCATATTCGGACTGTTTGGTTTGTTCTCACTACCAACTGCCAAGGTACTGGCTTCACTGGTTAATATAAGGTCACTGATTGTTTGAATCGTATTTTGTAATTGTTCAAAAAACAAGGGCTTTTGATCCATGAACACCTGCAAGCTTTGTATGTTTTGCGAGGTGATTGGGATATTGTTTTTTATCATGAAAAGCAGATCTTTAACTGGCATGTCTGGATATTTTGCCAGTGCTCTGATGACTTGATTAATCGTATCTTTATTGACTGGCATTTCATTTTGTAATAAACCTCGAACCACACTAACATTAGACTTAGTAGCTTTTATATCTGCTTGTTCAAGTATGGTAAGTATCTTATCTTGTACGGCCTGTTCATTGTCAGAAATCGGTGTCAGTAAGATTTGCTCGGCATTACTGTCTTTAACTGCTAATGTCACTTCTTGGCCAATATGAAAATTAAAGCTATCCGCAAGTCTTGCCGTGATAACTTCATTATTGGTTAATAGAATTTTAACCTGATTGCCTTTAAGATCTTCGATGACACCTTTAACAACTGAACCTTTTTCTAAGGAAGCTTCTCCTTTTACTGTTTGCTTAGATGCTTCAACCGAAGTTTTTTGATATTTTGAAACTTGGCCTTGTTCAATTCTCATATTATCACATCCTAAACAAAATTACGTATGAATGACTGCCTATGTATCGGTGAAGCCCCATATTTTCCAAGGGCTTCGATGTGCTTCTTGGTACCGTATCCTTTATTGTTAATCAGGTCATACTCGTGATAGATCTCTGCGTACTGTTTTAGCATACGATCTCTCGTAACTTTTGCAATAATACTGGCCGCAGCTATTGAAATACTTTTAGTATCACCTTGAATAATACTTTCTTGGGGAGTACGAATACCAGGAATCGTAACAGCATCTACAAGTATCATATCTGGCACTATGCCAAGTGCTTTAATTGCTTCTACCATAGCAATCTGAGTCGCATTCAATATATTGACGTCTTCGATCAAATCAACCGAACCATATCCAACGCCTACGGCTATGGCCTGCTCCATTATCTCATCATAAAGGCGTTCCCTTTTTTGCTCAGATAATTTCTTAGAATCATCTATATATAATATGGTTGTGTCCTTAGGTAAAATAACAGCTCCAGCGACAACTGGTCCACATAGTGGTCCTCTACCAACTTCATCAATGCCACAGATATATAGATATTGATCATATTT
>JAQICP010000211.1 GCA_027858555.1 Vallitaleaceae bacterium | reverse complement strand
CAAAAACAAACAACATACCACGCCTCCATTTAACCTGATATTAGTAAAACTACCTTTTTAGTACTTTTATTGAATTCCGATTATACGTATTGTTTCGATTAATCCCATTAATTTCTTGTAAAACAGACTTTGTATGAGTAAAGTCCTATCCATATTCAATGCTTCTAGTTACATTTCACTATACTAAAGAACCTTAATACAGTTATATCCCCTATCAAGTAGGGGTATAATTATATTGTAGTATTTAATTTGTTTAAAGGAGGTTTAATATGAAGAAAAGAGGACTATCCATTCTACTAGTAGTAAGTTTACTAATTACACTAATAGCACCTACCAGTGTATCCGCAGCAACTTATCAACAGGTAGCAGATGAGGCTACCGACATATGCGAAGCGATTGGTATGGTAGTTGGCACAGGCAGTGGTCTTACACCTGCTTATTTGGCAGGGGCGCCTAAAAGGTACGGCGGTGCAAAACTGATCGTTGCACTTAGAGGATACCTAGATACCTCATTAGTTTATCCCTTTACTAGTAATTTCACAGATTATATGGACCTAACTTGGGTGCAGGGTCGTAACATACTCGGTTACCTTAAAGAAAATCCGGCCATTGGCTATAACGGAAAACCTGATGGTTCGTTTGCACCTAATGATAACATGACAGATAAAGAATATTACAAATTAATGCTTGTGTCACTGGGTTATACTGAAAATGCAGATTTCTCATGGTCAGGTAGTGCTACAATGCCCGATGTAATGGAACTAGCTACTTCTGCAGGTCTGGTCTGGCTTGACGAAGGTGAAGCTTTCACTATGGAAAAATTATGTGTTGCTACAGTTGAAGCATTAAAGGCTAAAAGAAAAGGTTCAACAGATACATTAGCAAAATGGTTGGTAGACCAAGGTGCCATAGATCCAGCCGTTGCTGCTGCCTATAACCTTGCTTCTCCATCACTCACTGCAGTTGCATCTGCTTATCTTAATTATGAAATAGCACTAGTTAACGGTGAAACAGTTATCTCCATTCAATTAACCAATGGTAACTTCGTCTCTACACTTGGAGCTAATAATGCTTTAACCCAATTACTTATTGATGGTATCGACGGTAATCTAAATACGGTCGTATCATATGATGGCGCTGTCAGTTTAGGCTATCAAAATGTTAGTCGTCTATCTGATACATTAGTGACAATCAGTATTCCTGCGTCACCTACCTATAGGATAGCAACCGATGAAACACTTACAATCAGCATTGATCCGTCACTCATACAAGAAGCACCTACAAGTGCACTAACAACATCTGTTACCATATCAGATGTCGGCAGTGGTACAATTGATCATCCTTGGCAGATATATCGTGCCCCTGACTTTGCTATGATGAACCAAGAACCTGATGACCAATATTCAATTATGGCAGATATTGATTTTGATAGTGAACCTTTAACACCAATCACTAGATTTTCTGGTATTTTATATGGTAATAACAGAAAACTAAGTAACGTATCCCTCCTAGGAGCTACCCAATCAACTATTGGCTTTTTCCTAGAACTAGATGACGGTGCCGCTATCAGTAATCTATATATTGAAAATGCCACCATGTCAGGTCCTGATTCTACCGCTTCCGCTGTAGGCATTCTAGCTGGTACCTCAGGAGATGTGACCCTTACTAATGTCAATATTATTGATGGGACAGTCTCCTCAGCATCTATGATTGGCGGTTTAATTGGAATTGTAGGCGGTCAGACTACTATAACCAGCAGTCAAGTTGATGGTTTAGCTATACAGACCAGTGAACATGTTGGAGGTTTTGTAGGTTCTGTTGCTCCAGCTGGCGACTTAGTCGTTGATAACTCATCAATTACTGATTTCGTTTCTACCGCTTCACATTCTCTTGGTGGGATTGTTGGCTTACATCGTGGTGATGCTACCATTAGTGATACAACTGCCTCTGTTGACCTAACCGGAACTGCTATCTTATTTGTCAGTTCAACCGACATTGGTGGAATTGTAGGTAGTGTGTATGGTAGCGCATCAATAAGTGATTGTTCATCCTATGGCAAATTAACAGGTTATTTTGATGTGGGTGGTATCATAGGTTATAGCGAAGGTAGTTTGAACCTTGATTCAAATTACGGTGGCATTGGTACATATACCTATAAACCACTGCTAATCGATGATATTACGACTGCAACTTTCCATAGAGTAATCGGTAATAATGCTGGTTTGGCAGTTATGGATAATACTGGACTCACAAGCGCTAAACTTATCCATAACGCCGATGGCCTTGACTATGCTCATTGGGTATCTGATGCTACTGGCATAGATGGTCTCGATAAGTTGTTATTCCTAATACCTGACTTTTTCATTATAATACCAACACCTATTATTCCAGGTCCTGTACTTCCTGATCTAATATGGGAACTAGAACCACTATTCCCATAAATTAACTTTAAGACTCCATGAAAAAGGAGGATAGCAAACGCTGTCCTCCTTTGTTTTTACATAATAAATACCTACAATCAATTCATATGATTAATTCATATATTCAGTCCCGTGCTTCATTCTCGTGCTCCATTCCTGAGCTTCATTCCTGAGCTTCATTCCTGAGCTCCCTTCATATGACCAATACCTATAATACTATGCCTTTGATTAGTCCAGTCATACCCTTTTTAAACCTAGTTTCATAATTGCTATCGTTTGCTAAGTTTTGGAGAAGTGGTATATATGTGGCATATATGATTTCAGCGTAATTAATGAGCTCAGCTTCCGATTCGTCTTCAAAAGACTCTATATGCTTTAAAAGCTTCATGAATACAATAATAAATCCGTGTTTACGCTTATCAATTTCCGTATAATCTAAAACACTCACCTTATAAAGCATCTTAACATTCAGATCTTCTTGCTGCCATAGCTCTAAACAATAGGACCATATGTCATCTAAGGTTATTGATTCTTTGTCTTCTGTTTTTTTTAGATAGTCTGTTGCAGTCTGTAATATAGCATGATGCATTTTATCTCTACGTCTGCTTGTTTTATTTGCCATAGGTATTATTAGTGGTACCACATGGTTATTATTCCTTGGAAGAATCATCGATGGATTCACTGGCGGTAATATCTCCATTGCACAATCAGCCATAGCTGACATTAGCGACAAAACCAACAGGGCTAGAAACTTCGGCATGATTGGTATGGCTTTTGGTCTAGGTTTTGTAATCGGTCCCTATATTGGCGGGAAGTTATCGGACCCTACAATTGTAAGTTGGTTTAGTTTTGATACGCCATTTTGGTTAGCTGTCATATTAACTGCTATTAACCTGATTCTTGTAATTCGTTTGTTCCCTGAAACCCTCAAGTATAAAAAAGAAGGCAAAATTGATATTTTCGCAGGGTTTAAAAATATCAATAAAGCCTTTCATAACGAAAAAATACGCACTATATTCATCGTTATATTCTTATTAACAATTGGTTTCAATTTCTTCACACAGTTTTTCCAAGTATTCTTAATCGACAAGTATCAATTCACCCCATCACAAATTGGCGATTTATTTGCCTATATGGGACTGTGGATAGCCATTACACAAGGTGCTATTCTAAGGCCACTTTCAAAAAAATTCTCACCTGAAAGTATTATGTCCTTATCAATAATACTCCTTGCTCTCGTGTTTCCAATATTATTACTACCTGATAAGGCTATCTGGATCTATGCCATCATACCTTTCATAGCAATATTCCAAGGATTAACACAACCCAATGGAGCCGCTATTGTGTCAGGTCTGGGAGATGCTAAATCACAAGGTGACATCTTAGGCATGAATCAGTCCATTGTGAGTCTCGCCCAAGCAATACCACCTATACTTGCTGGATTCTTAACTACTATCAGTATGAATCTGCCAACACTGTTTGCGGCTGGCACAACTTTTATGGCTTGGGTGATATTTATATTAGTCTTCAAGCGACCAGTAAAAGTACAGACCCATTTAGCTACCGAATCCACATAGTGCTGGTGTATAGATGATCTAAATCTTATTCTTATTGTAAATATTCAACTCATACAGATTACAAAGAAGCTGGCTTCTGTAAAATACAGAAATCAGCTTCTTGTTCTTATATCGTATTTTATATTATGCTTAACCTCAGTTCTTTTATATTGTTTCTTAAGTCTCTATCTATAAAGTCCTTAACATAGGTCCTGTTTTATTGATGCTTCGGTTTCTTTTATCGTGTCCTATATACGTTCATGTTAAGACTTAACAACCACTTTTTCAACTGTTAATATTGATGAAGTAAACGGCATGCTATGATGCAGATGATAATTCCTATATTCTTCCCAATCCATGTAGTATAATTTGCCCCAAGAAGATATGCGCAACATCATATGCTTATTATGCTCATTCAAAAATATGCCGGTGACCACAACATAATGCCCTTTTATGGTCTTATATGCCTCATAGATGACTTTATCTTGATTACCCTCATTAGATGTCATAGATTCACTGTTGGGCTTTAATACATACAAAGCAATCCCCCTGGATTTGTCACCAAAACGAGATGGACCAATGGATATTATCACAGGAACATCCTTTTTTAACATCAATACTATTTTTTTATATATGGTGGTGGAACTGTAAAACGTTCCCCATTTTATTTTCAATCTCAATTTATGATTCCTTATATATTTCTTAAATCCCAAAGATAGAAAAGGACCAAGAACGCCTAGGTTCCTTCTTGCTCGAAAATAATGACGATCAAATTCAGCAACTAATGTCTTATACTCAGACATATCCACTTGGTTTTGCTTTAAAGTCGTCTCACCCCACTCAGCGTTATTCTGATTGATATATAAAAGGACATCCGTGGCGCTAATAAGTCCGCAACCATATTTTTTGATTCGAAGTCCTTTATGATAGGCCTTTTCTTTATTAACATCGACTACAATCTCATGAAACCAACCCTGATTCCCACCATAAGAACACGAATTGTTTAGTTGGTTAATGCTTATATAATTTTTAAGTGCAACAATTTCTTTTAACATATCAGGTGCTTTTGAAGTTTCATCATTCATGATTTTCTCCATATTTTTTATTTACAAGTACTTAATATGTGACTAGTTGGTGCCTAGGCCTTACTTCATACCCACTGCTTCCACACTTCTGGTTGATAGCCTACCGTAGCATCTTTGCCATTTCTAACGATGGGTGTCTTATATAATTTGGGGTTTTCCATTAATTTTTCTTCTCTTTGCTCAGGTACTAAGTATTTGATCATAGCATAATCTTTTGCTTTAGTGTCTATTAGGTTTTCAAGACTTCCTACTGCTTTTAGTACATTATTAAGCTCACCTTTACTAAGACCTTTATCCATTATATCAACTGGCTGGTATTTTATACCACGTTCCTTAAAATAACGTTCTGCTTTTTTTGTGTCAAAACATTTGGATTTACCGTATATCTGTATGTTCATGGGTACCTCCTTGTATTAATCGACTGCTTGTACTAATCCACTCCTTGCACTTCAATTACATCATTTTTCTTCCTATGCCATTTAGCCTCTACAAGAACAACGGAAGCCAGTACTAATGCGCCGCCTATAATCAGGTTTTTTGTCAATAATTCTAAACCCAGCATCACTGAGAATATACTCCCAAAAAGACCTTCCATGGACATGATAATCCCTGCCTTTGATGGACTTGTATATTTTTGAGCAGTGGTTTGAATTAAAAAGCACATTAAAGTACTAAAAAGACCTAAGTAAATGATTGGTAACAAACCCTTGCTATAATCCATGCTTGTAATAGATTCTGGTTCCAAAATCAGTAGTAGTACCAATGATATAATACCAGCCGTCATTAATTGTGCAAATGCCATCACGCTTGGATCTCTATCTTTTACCATAATACCAAGATAAGCGATATGACTAGCCCATAAAACTGCTGACAATAAAACCAGCATATCACCGAGACCTAATACCAACCCCTTGCTATCAAAAGATATGGATAAGATGCCAATACCCAGTAGTGCTACAAAAGATAGAATGAAGGTCTTAGTTGGTGGCTTTACCTTGGTAAAGATCCATACTATAAATGGTACCATAACCACATTGGTGGCTGTTATAAATGCTGCGTTAGATATTACAGTTAAAGATTGTCCTACCGTTTGCGTATAAAACCCAAGGAACAATATAAGGCCTGCAATAGCACCATAAAATATATCTTTTCGAGATGTTTTCATAATTCTTTTTCTAAATATAATACCAAGTATGACACCAGCCATGACGAATCTCATAGCAAGTATGAGTAATGTGCTTCCATTAGCATCTAGAGCATACTGTGTGCCTATGAAACCTGCTCCCCAGACGATGGCTACAAATACTAAACTCATGTCGGCTAGATAAGTGTAATTCTGTTTTTTCATGATATGCTACCCCAGTCTCGATTTCTGTATCTCTTAATATAATATAACTGCCAATACCTAAAATTACAAGTATAAAGGTAGTTCAGACAAACAATAATTTCATCAATACCATATAAATCTTGATGAAACTAAAGCATTCCACCCAAAGTATTTACATATGCCTGAAAAGTATTATTAGATGTACCTTTACATTCTTCATTAACAGTGTTACTGTATTCTTTAAATCGAGCGATTCTCATAGAGGTAAATGAATGAATGACTATAAAAAACACACCCTAGCACTCAACAAAACAATAGATCAAGTAATTGAAAGCTATTACTCAAGCCACAAAAAACAAGCGCCTTGTCAAAAAGGATGTGCTTCTTGTTGTAGCCAATTCTTCGAGATATCGGGTACTGAGTTCTCAATAATCAGTTCACATATAGAAACCCTAACACCCATGGCACAAACCATATTAAGAATCAAATCAGAAGAATGACTTTCACTTTTCAAAAAAGTTTCCCCTAGTTTCTATGAAACATTCTTTTCTGAGGAACAACCGGTGTGAGTTTTCAAGAGACATGGAACACAGGTGCCGTATATAGTGAGGTTGTCCAAGTATATCGCAGACAATACCCCATTTTCTACCATGTCTATCGCTATTTCAGACATACTAATTAGGCAAAATATAAAAACCTCTTTTCGATATCAAAAAGAGGTTTATTCTATAACACTATTAAACTATGTTCTACAGTTTAGGAAGTCCCCATTAAAACAACGGACTTCCCATGAGAATAATTACATTTCTTGAAAACGTGTACTGGATGCACACTTTGTTCTACACTTTATTATTAGAACCTGTACTCTTCATATTACTATTAGCGCCGTGACCAGAACCAATCTTTCTATCCGGTATTATTTTCTTCTTAGAATTATTATGGTCTTTCTTATGCTCTATTAATTCTTTCAGTTTATCAATATTCTTATCTTTCATATTAGACTCCTTTCAACATGAACACCCTATCATCGTTTACATTTACGTAAGTCAACTTAAACATCGACTAATTAGTGTAACTCTTTTTTAATAGACTAATATATTCTTGTATCCCTATTATACCACTTTTTACCTGGAAAAATCACTACCAAACTAATAATAACTATAATATCTCTGCCATTAAAGTTGGATCCCCATTAAGGGACATGAACAATTTTTGACGCAATGTCTTTTTTGTCGTGTTTAACTGGCAGGCAAGTTTATCAATGGCAATGGTTGAAAGTACCGATTGAATATAGCCGTCTATTAGATGATCCAAACTGAGCCCAAATTGGTTGAAATCCTTTTGGTCCATGAGCCTAAGGCGCCCAGTTAGACTGCCCCATCCATCTGATAATTTAGTAGAGAGATTGGTTCCAAGCATCTGCCAAGAATCTTCTTCCGGGTCTAATTGATTCTTAAGTGGCATCTCTGCTCTGTGTACTCCACTGGTAATTGCTAATAAGACTCTAAATGATAAAATCATCATAAGGGTGCTTTATTGCCAAGAAATCATCTAACTCTTTTCGATTGGTAATAGTATAGACAACTTGGCCTGCATTGCTATAAGGGTTCTTAATAACCGCCGATCCACCGAACCGTTCTATCCAACGTTCAACCTCGTTCAATTTAACATCTTTGATTGTTTCTGGTGTATGTATTTTAAGTCCATTATTTTTCAATTCCCCATTAAAGAAATCATAAGCTTTTGAAGCCATACGTTTATTCCTACCACCTGCTAAACAAGCAATTATAGGGTTGTA
>JAQICP010000130.1 GCA_027858555.1 Vallitaleaceae bacterium | reverse complement strand
ATCGTGAAGAATATTATCCCTGCAGCAGTTAAAAGCATAATGATCATATTATATAGGACGTTCATATTCTGCTTAACCGCTTGCTGTTCGTTATCCCAGCTCAGCTTAGGATTCAATAGGTCCAGTGCGATGCCTGTCTGAGAGATTAGATAAACCCCAAATAGACCTAGAAGAAATCCGATTATAACATTATTAATTGGGAGCCCCATATAGATGAACCCAATAGAAAATATAATGCTACTGATAATGGACACAATGACGCCAGTCAGTATCTTGGCATGAACAATTTTACCAAGTGGAACGGGCAAGTATTTCATCACATAGGCACCTTTTCCCTCTCTTGATAGAGCAGAGGGGGTAATGGCATTAAGTGATGCCATCATTAACATGATGCCAACTATGACAGCAACCTTAGCGGCGTCACCTTCACTTTTAGTTAGAAGATTCATTAGCATCTCTAGTTCTGCATCTGAAGTCGGTGCGAAAACAAATACCCCAATAAATATAACAGGTAGCAGGACTGCCATCAATATGCAATTCAAGAAATAAATGGGTGACCTTAAGGGGGTTCTGAATTCCTTTATAATAAAGGCTGTTTGTGTCGAACGTCTAATGGTACTTTTATTCATGCTGTCCATAGATATGAGCTTTCTTTTTGCGCTTACCTCAGACATGCCCAGTACACCTTTAAAATAAAGCACTTGACCCAGTAAAATGAAGATGAGTACCAAGCCAAAACTGACAATTAAGAATAATAGTAATTGAACTAAACTTGATAATGAATAGGGGTCAGCTAATGCCTTGGCTGCAAAAATAGTACCAGGAAATAACTTGGAAATAGTATCAATCAAAGTATTATTTCCTTGTAAGAGTAGATTATTTAAGGTGTCAACATTATCTAGAGCGGTCATTTGCTTTTGTAGCATAAAGTTAAAACCGAGGGCTAATATTAGTGCTACGATGCCACCAAAGAACTTTAACCGTTCCTTATGTTGGCCAAAATTAGTGAAGCGCATGATTATCATAACTAAGACAGAACCGATGACTAAGGCTATAAGGGGTAAGGTAAGATATACAATTAGTGCAAAAAGTATGTACAGTACACCACCGCTACTTTTTATGCCAAAAATTATTAGTATTGGTGTAAGTATGATTAGCTCGGTTAAGTATTCATAGATCAGTAGTAGCATCATTTTACTACCAAGAATATGATAGGGTGAAAGTGGCATATAAAGCAGACTTTCGATATCATTGGCAAAGTAGAATGTACCAAGGACGTGGAATATTCCGAAGAAGAAGATGAGTACACTGGTAATACCAAGTCCAAAGGCTAAAATAATACCTTCCTGTTCAATTGTGAGTAGAACATCATATGCATTAGCTGTAATGAAAGCCACAAGGATACCCATTGGCAGTAAAGAGACCAATAAAACAATTATTAATAATTTACTTTTTTTGGTACTTCCAAGTGCGAATAGGCTTGTGTTTTTTTGTAAAGTTTTGGTTAAACTAATTAATTTCTTCATCTTTTGTCATCTCCAAGAACAAAGCTTCAAGGGAGCCATCTCTTGACTGCTCTGCTTTCAAATCATCTAGATTGCCAGTGAACTGAATTCTTCCCTTATTGACGATAGAGACCATATCACATAACTTCTCAGCAACTTCTAAGACATGTGTTGAAAAGAAAACGGTATTTCCATCAGATACGTGTTCACGCATCATTTCTTTAAGTACGAATGCGGACTTTGGATCTAAGCCATGCAAAGGCTCATCTAGTATCCACACGGCAGGTTTATGGATAAGAGCACCCATAATCACGATTTTTTGTCTCATACCATGTGAATAACTTTGGATTTTATCACTGAGAGCATTATCCATATCTAATCGTTTTGAAAAAACGGCAATACGTTCTTTTCTAGTGGCTTGATCCACGCCATATATATCTGCCATAAAATTCAAGTATTCAATACCTTTCAAACGTAAAAACACATCGGCATCATCAGATACGTAACCGATATTGTTTTTGGCATGAATGCTTTCTGTTTTAAGATCGATGCCATTAATACCAATAGAACCGCTGTCAGCTTCTAGTATACCGGTAATCAATTTGATGGTGGTGGTTTTACCTGCACCATTAGTGCCAAGAAAACCAAATATTTTTCCTGAATGTACCATTAGTGTGATGTCATCTACCGCTTTTACTTTTTTACCATATGTTTTTGTTAGGTTCTTTATTTCAATCATAATTGCGTCCCTTCTGAATGTTGCGACTGCATATAGGTTAAGCGTTTAAACGCATATGCTGTCATTATCTGTCTTACTTGTTATACATATAGTATAACAATGATGATTGGTTGTCAAGAAAAAAATGGCCATTTTAAATGGCCATTAAATCATACTATATATTAATCGTTATGCTACTATCTATAGGATTGTATTAACCCAAGATTCAAAATCAACTTTAGTGCCAATCTTGAAGACAATAGGTTCTGGTTCGATTCGAATTAATAAATTATTGATATTTGTATATCGACGGTTAGGTTCAATTGACATACTATGAATACTACTAAGAGGGATAATTGTACTAGCATGACTATAATCAGGTGAGGTTGATACGCTTACGGTATTTTGTCTATGTAATATAATTAAATCATTACCATTAGTTAAGAATAAACTACTTCTAAGGATGTATTTGAAAAACACACTACTGAATTTCTCCCATAATGTTGGATTGATTATCTTAGTTTTAGTGGCAGGTTGCATACCTAATATGTGTAGGTCTTCTTTTAGCTGTGCTCTTTTTAATAGTGTCTTATATAGAAAAGACATCTCTAAAATATTTTCATTAAGATAAGTACATGGGTTGCCTTCTATAGAATGGTTCATCTTACTGCGCATTATGTAAACAATCTTATCAATGATTTCTTTTGAGGTTGTGTTGTAATTCAGGGTGGAAATACCTTTTTTGTGATATAAAGTGAGTTCGCCATTCAGTAGGTCTACCATATTCTGGACAGCCATAATATCATTATAAGACAAGATAGTGGACCTGACATCATCACCAATACGTTTATGGATTTCTAAATCATTTGCTTTCAATATAAGAACATAATTATAAAGGTGCATACCTTCTTTGGCGTTACGTCGTTCTATTTCTTTAGGAATTTTTATAGCGATTATAGTGTCATTAGTCAAGTCTATCTTACCTTCGAAAACAGTAGGGATATCAATAGCATCCCTGATTTCAAAAATCCATGGTCCAAATGCAGCATATTCTTCTTTTAGTTTATTAGATATGAGTTGCTTTTTTGTATCTTTTGATTCCATACTCAACACTCCTAACATAAGTAAGGTACCGCAGTTGTTGTTATAGTTTCTACAATAAATGAAGTATAACAGTTGCTATAACGGTTATCAGAACTAGTGAAAGTGTTCACTTAAGATAATTATAAAACTTGTTAGTATATCAGTCAAACCCATAGAGTATTTTGATATAATCGTGCTAATCTATATTAAAATAGTACTGATACAAACCAGATATCATTAGAATATCCTTCAAATACGGCATCTGATATAAGGGAATTAATTAGTAAAATAAAAAAGACTTGTATAACAATGCAGTCTGTTGTATAATATATCAATATTTTAAAAAAGGAGATCCTCGCTATGATAAACTTAAAACAGCAGTTAGATATGATAGACATACCGTTACAGATTACAAATAATTACTCTAGTTTATATAGATTAGCTGGGGATTTAATTGATTGTGAACGGGGTCAATATGAAGATGTCAGTTGGGTTAATAATAAAGGTGCATGGCCAAACAGAATCTATGGCATCAATCTTTCAAAAGAGAACATAGATCATAAATTAGAATGGCTTGTAGATGGTATGAAATCAGGACGTATGCCTAAGATCATAGGCACAAGTCAATTCACCAAGCCTGAAAATTATGAAATGTATTTTGAAGCTCACGGACTTGTTAAGACATCCGACGCAGAAGGAATGGGACTTAGTACAAAGAATCTCAATACGGATTTTAAACCTAAGACTCAAGTGGTTATCAAAAAGGTAAGTAATCAGGCAGAACTCAAAGATTTTGCAAAAATTGTAACCCCTAACTTATTTCAGATGGATATGAGTTATGTAAAGCCTTATTATGAATGCATCTCTAGACTTAGGGAGACAGGTGCGGCTGATTTCTTTATTGCTTATGACAAAGGAACACCTGTATCAACGGCTATGGTTTATTATTCAGAGGAAGTAGCTGGATTGTACCACATAGCCACCGATATACCGTATCGTGGACTCGGTATAGGCAAACAGATTACCATTGGGGCTATTCTTCATGCAGAGAAAAAAGGTTATGATAATGTGGTGCTATTTGCATCAGAAGATGGTAAGCATATGTACCAGCAACTTGGTTTCGAATCTGTGTGTAAGTTAGGTAGGTATAAGTTAAAGCAGTAATAGGATTTTATAAGTTCTGACGAGAACTATCTTGATATAGAAAAGGTGAAACGAATAACGTTTCACCTTTTTAGTGCTGAAAATTGTATGGATTAATATCATGGAAGTATGATGCAAATAGGATGATTTCTAATTTCCTAAATTATCGGTCATCCTTATTGAATAATCCTTAATTAGGATAGAACATCTCTCTTAGTAAATGACAACCAAGATAAGACATTAAAAGCAAGTAAGTATATCGCAACAACGACAATTGAGAAGGTGAGCGTCATACTTTCAATCATTGGTGAACCCTCGAAATAGACGGATAGGTCCATATTGGCGAAAACAATATACTTTGCCCACTCATAATCAAAGGCTACCAAAAATTGAACTAAAGTAACCCCTACAAACATTAAGAATATACTTAGACCTATTGCAAGTGCGCTGTTTCTTGTAAGGCATGACAGCATAAATGCAAATGACACCATGACAAGTAATTCGACACAAGCAAAACTATAGACAGTCAATATGTGTGTAAACATACTGGATTCAATAATGCCACCATTTTGGAAACTTAAGTATGGTAGGGATGACCCATCAGCACCAAAGAAAATAACACCGATTATGAGATAGGCCACCAGTAAAAAGAGTAACATCTCAAGAGCAAAAATGAAGCTTACCAAGTACTTTGATAGTAAGATTTTGCTTCGATTGTGTGGTCGAATAAGCAACAGTTTTATTGTACCTTTTGAGAATTCACTGGCTACACTAGAAGCACTGATCACAATAACGAACATGGTAATCAGACCGATAATTGCAGCAGAACCTTGCACAAATCCCCACATGGAGTCAGAGCGCTGAGGTGGAATGTTATTATCAAGGCGGTACTGACTGATAGCTACTTGTTCATTAATGGTATCTTTTAGATTATCGGGCAACTGATCAATTGACTGGTCACTTTTAATACTAGATATCTGAATTTCAGCATTTTGTTGCCATTGGTCCTGTGCATCATTTTTAGTAACGGAATTTACTATAACGGCATTAAGTATGCCTATAACAAAGATGACACCGAACAGTACCCATATTGATTTTTTAGAATATATTTTTATATGCTCATTTATTACTAAATTGATAAATTTATTCAATCTCGCCACCTCCTGTTAATTCGATGAAATGATCTTCCAATGTTTTTTGATCGAGCTTGACTTCGTATATGGCCACGTCCCCATTAACAAGGGTCTTAATGATACCAGGGACTTGTTCATGATGGGCCATTATTTCAAGTGTGGTTGAATTGACTTGAACTTTCATAGAGGTCCCCTCAGCCATAGCACTCATGATTTCGCCAGCCTTAGCCATCGGCTTTGCAGCAATTATTATCTTGATGCTTTCAGAAGACAGATCCTGTTGGCCAACCATTCTAACATCTACCAGTTCACCATTTTGAATGATACCATAGCGATCACACATCAACTCCATCTCAGATAAGATGTGACTTGAAACCATAACGGCAACATTTTCGGTCGCTGCTAAATTGCGTAAATAATTACGAAATTCTTTGATGCCAGCCGGGTCTAAGCCATTAGTTGGTTCATCAAGGACGATTATTTTAGGATCATGTAATAATGCCTGTGCTAAACCAAGGCGTTGTCTCATACCTAAAGAGTATGTCTTTACTTTGTCATTGATTCGGTGTTCCAGACCAACTTGTTTAACAAGGGCCATTATTCTCTCGTCGGTGACACCTTCATGCATACGTGCATATAGTTTCAGATTATTATAACCTGTCATAAACTGGTATAATTCTGGATTTTCAACAATGCCCCCTACATGGGTAATAGCCTTTTCAAAGTCAGAATTAACTGAAATACCTTCTACAAGGACATCACCAGCGGTCATCTTGATTAGACCTAACATCATTCTTATGGTCGTTGTTTTACCAGCCCCATTTGGACCTAAAAAACCAAAAACTTCGCCAGGGTAAACATCAAAACTCAAATCTTTGATGACCTGTTTTTTGCCGAAATTTTTATATAAATTCTGGAATTGTACGATTGGTGTTTGCATTATCTCCTCCTCATGCACTTTTAAAAGCTACGTTATAATACTAGCATAACAGGTAAAAATCTGCCATATTTGATAAAATAATTAAGGAGATTCTAATCTTTGTTTTTTATAGTCAAATATGGCATAGTATATTGTGTTGGGCAGAAGTATTATATATATTATAGTCGTATCATGACTGCCCTAGTGGTATAATTAAAATGTTGAATTTAACTTGAATGGAGAAAATAATGGTTATTAAAGGATTCAGATATGGCATGCTATTACAGCTAGCCATAGGACCCATTGCAATATATATATTTCAAATATCAGTAACAAGAGGCCTCATAGAAGGTCTGGCGGGTGTTATTGGTGTTGTCCTAGTTGATGCGATATTTATAATTTTTGCTATCTTTGGACTGGGCATATTGCTTAAAAAAAGTAATGCCCAAATATTCATTAAGATTATTGGAGCTGGTATATTGGTATTATTCGGGATTAGTATTATTGTTAGTCAATTGGGCATTGATTTGATGCCCAGTATATCTACTAGTGTCGTTATGGGTAATGCATTCATAACAGCTATTATTATGACAGCCGCTAATCCACTAACCATCATATTTTGGACAGGGGTATTTTCAAGTAAGGTCCTAGAACTTGAAATGGTCAAAAAAGATATGTATTTATTTGGTTTTGGAGCGGTCTTATCCACTCTGATTACTCAGAGTATGATAGCGGTGATTGGCCAATATACAAGTAGCTTATTAAATGATACATTGATGTCATATATGAATATACTAGTAGGAATCATATTGATTTATTTTGGGTTGAGCTTGTTACTTAGAAAATCAATTGATACTGAATTAACCAGTGAGGGGTGATTGTTTTG